>NZ_JBPTTK010000016.1:0-98069 GCF_053290175.1 Enterobacter sp. 186315
TTGAAGCTGAACAGTCGCTGATCACCGTAGAAGGCGACAAAGCCTCTATGGAAGTGCCTGCACCGTTCGCCGGTACCGTTAAAGAGATCAAGATCAACACCGGTGACAAAGTGTCTACCGGCTCCCTGATTATGGTCTTTGAAGTGGCGGGCGCTGAAGGCGCTGCGGCTCCAGCGAAAGCGGAAGCTGCTCCGGCACAGGCCGCTGCACCAGCAGCCGCTGGCGGCGCGAAAGACGTTAACGTACCGGACATCGGCGGTGACGAAGTTGAAGTGACCGAAGTGATGGTGAAAGTGGGCGACAAAGTTGCCGCTGAACAGTCACTGATCACCGTTGAAGGCGACAAGGCTTCTATGGAAGTCCCTGCGCCGTTCGCGGGTACCGTTAAAGAGATCAAAATCAGCACCGGCGACAAAGTGTCTACCGGCTCTCTGATCATGGTCTTCGAAGTAGAAGGCGCTGCGCCTGCTGCGGCTCCGGCTAAGCAAGAAGCGGCTGCACCTGCGGCGGCTCCAGCTCAGGCGGCTAAACCGGCTGCGGCTCCTGCTGCGAAAGCGGAAGGCAAATCTGAGTTTGCTGAAAACGACGCTTACGTCCACGCGACTCCGCTGATCCGCCGCCTGGCGCGCGAATTCGGCGTGAACCTGGCGAAAGTGAAAGGGACTGGCCGTAAAGGTCGTATCCTGCGCGAAGACGTTCAGAGCTACGTGAAAGACGCGGTGAAACGCGCTGAAGCTGCACCTGCGGCAGCCGCTGGCGGCGGTATCCCGGGTATGCTGCCGTGGCCGAAAGTCGACTTCAGCAAGTTCGGTGAAATCGAAGAAGTGGAGCTGGGCCGTATTCAGAAAATCTCTGGTGCGAACCTGAGCCGTAACTGGGTGATGATCCCGCACGTTACGCACTTCGACAAAACCGATATCACCGATCTGGAAGCGTTCCGTAAACAGCAGAACGCCGAAGCTGAGAAGCGTAAACTGGACGTGAAATTCACCCCAGTGGTCTTCATCATGAAAGCCGTTGCCGCTGCCCTTGAGCAGATGCCGCGCTTCAACAGCTCCCTGTCCGAAGACGGCCAGAAGCTGACGCTGAAGAAATACATCAACATCGGTGTTGCGGTTGATACGCCAAATGGTCTGGTTGTTCCGGTCTTCAAAGACGTGAACAAGAAGAGCATCACTGAGCTGTCCCGTGAACTGACCACCATCTCCAAGAAAGCGCGTGATGGTAAGCTGACTGCCGGCGAAATGCAGGGCGGCTGCTTCACTATCTCCAGCATCGGCGGCCTGGGTACTACCCACTTCGCGCCGATCGTGAACGCGCCGGAAGTGGCTATCCTCGGTGTGTCCAAGTCCGCGATGGAGCCGGTGTGGAATGGCAAAGAGTTCGTGCCGCGTCTGATGATGCCAATCTCTCTGTCCTTCGACCACCGCGTCATCGACGGGGCTGATGGTGCGCGTTTCATCACCATCATCAACAACATGCTGAGCGACATTCGCCGCCTGGTGATGTAAAAGAAAAGCCGGCCAATCGGCCGGCTTTTTTCTGATAATCTCATGGGGTTTGTGAGGTTATTGGCGAAAGCGATAACTCGTGAGCCGTTTGTTGTTTCAAAATTGTTAACAATTTTGTAAAATACGAGCGGATAGAACGACCCGGTGGACGACGGGTATAAATTAAGAGGTCATGATGAGCACAGAAATCAAAACTCAGGTCGTAGTACTTGGGGCAGGCCCGGCAGGTTACTCCGCAGCGTTCCGTGCAGCGGATTTAGGTCTGGAAACCGTCATCGTAGAACGTTACAGCACCCTCGGCGGTGTTTGTCTGAACGTCGGCTGTATCCCTTCTAAAGCGCTGCTCCACGTAGCGAAAGTTATCGAAGAGGCCAAAGCGCTGGCTGAACACGGTATCGTCTTCGGCGAGCCGAAAACCGATATCGACAAAATTCGTACCTGGAAAGAGAAAGTTATCACTCAGCTGACCGGCGGTCTGGCGGGTATGGCCAAAGGCCGTAAAGTGAAAGTGGTAAATGGTCTGGGTAAATTTACCGGTGCGAACACCCTGGAAGTGGAAGGCGAAAACGGCAAAACCGTGATCAACTTCGACAACGCGATCATCGCGGCAGGCTCTCGCCCAATCGAACTGCCATTCATTCCACATGAAGATCCACGCGTGTGGGACTCCACCGATGCGCTGGAGCTGAAAACCGTTCCTGAGCGTCTGCTGGTTATGGGCGGCGGCATCATCGGTCTGGAAATGGGCACCGTATATCACGCGCTGGGTTCACAGATTGACGTGGTTGAAATGTTCGACCAGGTTATCCCGGCCGCTGACAAAGACATCGTTAAAGTCTTCACCAAACGCATCAGCAAGAAATTCAACCTGATGCTGGAAACCAAAGTGACTGCCGTTGAAGCGAAAGAAGACGGTATTTACGTTTCCATGGAAGGCAAAAAAGCCCCTGCGGAACCACAGCGTTACGACGCGGTGCTGGTGGCAATCGGCCGTGTGCCGAACGGTAAAAACCTCGACGCGGGCAAAGCTGGCGTGGAAGTGGACGACCGTGGCTTCATCCGCGTTGACAAGCAGCTGCGCACTAACGTGCCGCACATCTTTGCTATCGGCGATATCGTCGGTCAGCCAATGCTGGCGCACAAAGGTGTTCACGAAGGTCACGTTGCCGCTGAAGTTATCGCCGGCATGAAGCACTACTTCGATCCGAAAGTGATCCCATCAATCGCCTACACCGAGCCAGAAGTTGCCTGGGTGGGTCTGACTGAGAAAGAAGCGAAAGAGAAAGGCATCAGCTACGAAACCGCCACCTTCCCGTGGGCTGCTTCTGGCCGTGCTATCGCTTCCGACTGCGCAGACGGCGTGACCAAGCTGATCTTCGACAAAGAGACTCACCGTGTAATCGGTGGTGCGATTGTCGGTACCAACGGCGGCGAGCTGCTGGGTGAGATCGGTCTGGCAATCGAAATGGGTTGCGACGCTGAAGACATCGCGCTGACCATCCACGCGCACCCGACTCTGCACGAGTCAGTGGGCCTGGCGGCAGAAGTGTTCGAAGGCAGCATCACCGACCTGCCAAACGCGAAAGCGAAGAAGAAATAAGTTTCTTCCTGATTGCGAAACGCCTCCTCTGGAGGCGTTTTTTTTGTCTGGAGAAACAGCGCCGGGTGGCGCTGCGCTTACCCGGCCTACCGTTTTACGGTGCGACAGGCTGCCAGGTTTTATCGGGATCGTATTCCTTAAGCGCCTGCGCTTTTTGCCCTGAATCCTTGCCCAGATCCCTCTGATACACCTTGTCGTCCTGATTAATCACAAAGCTCATGACCCCCGTCTGACCATAGTCGACAGGCCAGGCAACCATCGCAAAGCCGTTATGTTTGTCCGGCAGGATGCGGAAGCGATATCCGTGATAGCCCGCGCCGGGCTCGGACGGGCTAAATGCCGGGCCGAGCGGGCTGGGCGCTTCGCCGGGCGCGGCTGGCCAGTAGAGGCCATCTTTTTTACCTTCTGAACTGACAATCTTCTGCGCGTAGGTTTGCGTCATCGCGTAGTAACTTTGCTGCGCGTCCACGTAGGCGTGAAGCGCTTCGATGGCGGCCAGCTCGTTGCGCCCGATCTCGCGGGTCAGGATCTCGTCGGCGCCCGCCTGAATATCAAACTGCCAGCCGTTCGCGGTCTTCACGATAGGGATAGGCAGCTGCCAGCTGTTCTCACCCACGACCAGGTGCGCCACATCGCCGCTTATCACCGTGTTGTGCTGCACCTTCCAGTCGCGCAGGAAGCGGTCGACCGCATCAGGATCGACGCCTTCGGCAGGCAGGAAGTCGCGCCAGCTGTCGCCGAGCAGGCTGCTCATGGCGCTTTCATTGTGTTCGCCAATCGCAGCGGTCAGGGCATCGCTTGCCTGATCCGGTGTGCTGAAATGCTGCTGGGCCTGCGCGAGGGTGGATGCCATCAGCAACACGATCCCACTGAATAATTGAGTCTTCATGTCGGCTCCCTTAACGATGACGGAATTCACGGTGCGCAGGGGCCTGCCGCGCCTCCAGGTTGCGCGACGCAAGCTGACGGCTCTGCGCACCGCGCTGCTGCTGCGCCTGCCAGTTGCCGGAGCGACTGTCGTTGCCGCTCAGCGCGTTGGCGCGCGTCTGGCTGACGCGCTGGGATAGATTACGTTGCTGCACTTCCCGCTGCGGGGCGGCGTGTGAAGCTCTTAGCTCTTGCCTTTGCGGGGCCGCCTTGCGGTTCTCCCGCGCCTGCTGCACGTTTTCTCTTTTCGCGGTCTGCGCTTTGCCGGTGTCGTACCCGCGATAGTTATTGCGCCGGGAAATCTGCTTCAGCTGCTGGTTCGCGGCCTGACGCTGGGCCTCTTTGGTGCCGCTGCGCGCCGTTTGCGGGAAGGTCTTCCCGGTGGATTTTTCCATTTGCGCCAGCGCTGCCTGACGCTGATTGTCGCGGCTGACCGGTTTCTGCTGCGTTGAGCTCAGCCCCGTGGGCGTACTGGTGGAGTGGAAACGGGTGTTCAGCTGACTGTTCGGATACGGCACGCCCTGACGATAGGCTGGGTTATGCTGCCAGGTCCGGTTCGCGTCGGTGAGGTGTTGTCCGCTGATTTTATTGAAATTATTCACGTTGATATTGATGTTGTTATCACCGTTGCGGTTATAGCCGCCGTGATGATCCCAGTCGTCATCGTGATGGTGGTGGTCCCAGTCATCGTCGTCATCCCAGTCGATATTGCTAAATATCGCATAGGTGGTTGCCACGCCGAGGCTAAACCCTAAGCCGTTAACAAAGCTGTTGGTGAACTGCTGGCCGGGCGAAGGCGGTAAATAGGTTGGCGGGTAGGCGGTATTCGGCCAGGTGCCGTACACCGTGTTCGGGTTATACGTCGGGACGTAAATCACCTGCGGGTCGGCAGATTCAATCTTGATCACCGTCGGGCTGGCGGTGGATGTAGTGGTGCTGGTGGTCGTGGTAGTTTGCGTGGCGGCGGTTTTGGCCGGAGCCGGTTTGGTCACGGTGGTGACCGTCTGCTGCGGGGTGGATTGCAATGCTCCGGTCTGCTGCGCCAGCAGGCGCAGGCGCTGTACGGAGTCCATCACGTCTTTAGGCTGGGCGAGAAACGCATCCCCCAGGCTTTGCACCCACGGCGGGTTTTCGCCCATCAGCGACATCAGCTGAGGGAAGGCGACCAGCGATTTCACGCTCGGATCCCACGGCTGGCCCGCAACGGCCTGAACGGCGGCATCGCCCTGCATTTTGGGGTTGTCCTTCGACCACTGCGCCGCCTGGATGACGTTCGCCGGATAGGTGGAGGCCATCAGGATTTGCGACAGCAGCGCGTCCGGGTAGAGCGCAATGGGCGCGACCCACTGGTCGATCTGCGCGGGCGTGTAGGTTGGAGCAACAACGGCCGCAGGCTGCGCAACCGGAGCTGGAGCAGCGGTTGCGGGTTGTTGAGCAACGGGGGCAGGGGTAACGGGGGTTTCCGTTGCGCGGCTTTTGACGAACATCGCGCCAGAGGCGGCAAACAGCCCGGCACTGCACAGAAGAACAAGCAGATGTGGCTTAAAGGGCAACTTCATAAAGTGACTCCAGAGAGAGCTTTGCCGTAAGGCGATACTGTTGCCGCGAGTATCATTTACCCGCTCATGACAGTTTTGACTTTAATTGGGAAACCACCCGATCTGACCCGATAAAGAGTGTGTGCATTTATGACACAATTATATCTGATGCCCGAAAAGTCGCTGGGTTTCAAAAGCCCGCTCACTATATTCAGCGTTGAATTTTGTGCCTGAAATCCGCCCGGTTCTGCCGCTATACCATCCTTAACGATTCAGCAAATATTTTAATGTTGCTTTTTTGTAAACAGATTAACACTGTGCAGAAATCCTGCTATGCTGCCCGACGCGGTATCGGGCAATTACCCTACAAACTGCTGTCTCACAGGAGCGTGAAGAGAACGCCGGCCGCATATGACAATGAGAGCGAGGAGAACCGTCGTGCTAGAAGAATACCGTAAGCACGTAGCAGAACGTGCCGCCGAGGGAATTGTACCCAAACCTTTAGATGCAACCCAAATGGCCGCGCTCGTCGAGCTGCTGAAGAACCCGCCTGCGGGCGAAGAAGAATTCCTGTTAGATCTGCTGATTAACCGCGTACCGCCTGGCGTAGATGAAGCTGCCTACGTAAAAGCCGGATTCCTTGCTGCCGTTGCCAAAGGCGACGCAACCTCCCCACTGGTTTCTCCTGAAAAAGCCATTGAACTGCTCGGTACCATGCAGGGCGGCTACAACATTCATCCGCTGATTGACGCGCTGGACAACGACAAGCTGGCGCCGATTGCCGCCAAAGCGCTCTCTTCTACGCTGCTGATGTTCGATAACTTCTACGATGTGGAAGAAAAAGCCAAAGCGGGCAACGTCTACGCGAAGCAGGTGATGCAGTCCTGGGCTGATGCCGAATGGTTCCTGAACCGCCCGGCGCTGGCTGAAAAAATTACCGTTACCGTCTTCAAAGTGACCGGTGAAACTAACACCGACGACCTGTCTCCGGCACCGGACGCCTGGTCCCGTCCTGATATCCCTCTGCACGCGCTGGCGATGCTGAAAAACGCCCGCGAAGGCATCCACCCGGATCAGCCGGGCAGCGTTGGCCCGATCAAACAGATCGAAGCGTTAGCCGCTAAAGGCTTCCCGCTGGCCTACGTCGGTGACGTTGTAGGGACAGGTTCTTCCCGTAAATCCGCCACCAACTCCGTGCTGTGGTTCATGGGCGATGACATCCCGCACGTGCCGAACAAACGCGGCGGCGGCCTGTGCCTGGGCGGTAAAATTGCCCCTATCTTCTTCAACACCATGGAAGATGCGGGCGCGCTGCCAATCGAAGTGGACGTGAGCAACCTGAACATGGGCGACGTGATTGACGTTTACCCGTTCAAAGGCGAAGTGCGTAACCACGACACTAACGAACTGCTGGCGAGCTTCGAGCTGAAAACCGACGTGCTGATCGACGAAGTGCGCGCCGGTGGCCGTATCCCGCTGATCATCGGTCGCGGCCTGACCACCAAAGCGCGTGAAGCGCTGGGCCTGCCGCACTCTGACGTGTTCCGTCAGGCGAAAGACGTGGCGGAAAGCAGCCGCGGCTACTCCCTGGCGCAGAAAATGGTCGGTCGCGCATGCGGCGTAGCGGGCGTGCGTCCTGGCGCGTACTGCGAGCCGAAGATGACCTCCGTAGGTTCTCAGGACACCACGGGCCCAATGACCCGTGATGAACTGAAAGACCTGGCGTGCCTGGGCTTCTCGTCTGACCTGGTAATGCAGTCCTTCTGCCACACGGCGGCGTATCCGAAGCCGGTTGACGTCACCACGCACCACACGCTGCCGGACTTCATCATGAACCGCGGCGGTGTTTCTCTGCGTCCGGGCGACGGCGTTATCCACTCGTGGCTGAACCGTATGCTGCTGCCGGATACCGTCGGCACCGGCGGTGACTCCCATACCCGTTTCCCTATCGGTATCTCCTTCCCGGCGGGCTCTGGTCTGGTGGCGTTTGCCGCCGCGACCGGCGTGATGCCGCTGGACATGCCGGAATCGGTACTGGTGCGCTTCAAGGGAAAAATGCAGCCGGGCATCACCCTGCGCGACCTGGTGCACGCGATCCCGCTGTACGCCATCAAACAGGGTCTGCTGACCGTTGAGAAGAAGGGCAAGAAAAACATCTTCTCTGGCCGCATTCTGGAAATTGAAGGTCTGCCGGATCTGAAAGTAGAGCAGGCGTTCGAGCTGACCGATGCCTCTGCCGAGCGTTCCGCTGCGGGCTGTACCATTAAGCTGAACCAGGCGCCAATCGAAGAGTACCTGACCTCCAACATCGTGCTGCTGAAGTGGATGATTGCAGAAGGCTACGGCGATCGCCGTACGCTGGAGCGTCGTATTCAGGGCATGGAAAAATGGCTGGCGGATCCGCAGCTGCTGGAAGCCGACGCTGACGCAGAGTACGCGGCGGTGATCGACATCGATCTGGCGGATATCAAGGAGCCAATCCTGTGTGCGCCAAACGATCCTGACGACGCGCGTCCGCTGTCTGCGGTGCAGGGTGAAAAAATCGATGAAGTGTTTATCGGTTCCTGCATGACCAACATCGGCCACTTCCGTGCGGCGGGTAAACTGCTGGATACCCACAAAGGCCAGCTGCCGACCCGTCTGTGGGTGGCGCCGCCAACCCGTATGGATGCGGCTCAGCTGACCGAAGAGGGCTACTACAGCGTATTTGGCAAGAGCGGTGCGCGTATCGAAATCCCTGGCTGTTCCCTGTGTATGGGGAACCAGGCGCGCGTGGCCGACGGTGCGACGGTGGTCTCCACCTCTACCCGTAACTTCCCGAACCGTTTAGGCACCGGAGCGAACGTCTTCCTGGCCTCTGCGGAGCTGGCGGCGGTTGCGGCGCTGATCGGCAAGCTGCCAACGCCGGAAGAGTACCAGACCTTCGTGGCGCAGGTTGATAAGACGGCGGTGGATACCTATCGCTATCTGAACTTCGACCAGCTTTCTCAGTACACCGAGAAAGCCGACGGGGTTATCTTCCAGACGGCAGTATAAAAGCTACCCTCTCCCGTGGGAGAGGGGCTGGGGGTGAGGGCACCAGATCGCACCTGACCCATTGCCCGGTGGCGCTACGCTTACCGGGCCTACAAAACCCATCGCAACGGCGGTGGGTTTTTTATTTTCATTCCTCTACGCTCCCACGCTTTTTTTCTTCCTCTCTGCTGCGATAATTACCCTAATGGCTTTGCAGAGGAAAACACGATGGATTACGAATTTCTGCGCGACATCACCGGGGTGGTGAAAGTGCGTATGTCGATGGGCCACGAAGCGGTTGGGCACTGGTTTAACGAAGAGGTGAAAGAAAACCTGTCACTTCTTGACGAGGTTGAGCAGGCGGCCCGGACGGTAAAAGGCAGCGAGCGCTCCTGGCAGCGTGCGGGACATGAATACACGCTGTGGATGGATGGCGAAGAGGTCATGGTGCGCGCCAACCAGCTTGAGTTTTCGGGCGACGAGATGGAAGAGGGGATGAACTACTACGACGAAGAGAGCCTGTCGCTGTGCGGCGTTGAGGATTTTCTTTCGGTCGTGGCGGCCTACCGCGAGTTCATGAAACAGAAGTAACCTACCCCGGAGCGTCCCTGCTCCAGGCACCTTTACACGGCCGGGATATTGCGGCCGTAGTAGATTTCGCGCATCTCTTTCCAGAGCAGGTCGGTGATCGCCGTCCGCTCCTCTTCGCTCAGATCTTCAGGTCGGGTATGGAACATGTAGTGCTTAAGATCGAACTCTTTAAGCATCATCTTGGTGTGGAAGATATTTTCCTGGTACACGTTCACGTCCAGCATGTCGTACAGCGATTTCATGTCGTCGGACATAAAGTTCTGAATCGAGTTGATCTCGTGGTCGATGAAATGCTTCATGCCGTTAATATCGCGCGTAAAGCCGCGCACGCGGTAATCGATGGTGACGATATCGGACTCAAGCTGGTGAATTAAATAGTTCAGCGCATTCAGCGGGGAGATCACGCCGCAGGTTGAGACTTCAATATCGGCGCGGAAGGTACACAGCCCGCCTTCCGGATGGCTCTCCGGGTAGGTGTGTACGCAGATATGGCTCTTATCCAGGTGCGCCACCACCACTTCCGGCAGCGGGCCAGGGTGCTCGGTTTTGTCGATAAGCTGTGGGTCGACCGGCTCTTCGCTCACCAGAATGGTGACGCTTGCCCCCTGCGGCTCATAGTCCTGGCGGGCGATATTGAGGATATTCGCGCCGATAATCGAGCAGGTCTCAGACAGGATCTCCGTCAGGCGGTTGGCGTTGTAGAGTTCATCGATATAGGCGATATAACCATCGCGCTCTTCTGCCGTTTTGGCGTAGCAGATATCGTAAATACAAAAACTCAGGCTTTTGGTCAGGTTGTTAAAGCCATGCAGTTTAAGCTTTTTCAATTAGTTCACCCCCTCAGATGACAGTGCGTCCTGCAAATATTGCGGTAAGGCAAACGCTGCGGTGTGTACCGCCGGATTGTAATAACGGCATTTCAGCCCCGCCTGGTGGAAGCGTGCCTGAATGATTTCCGTCGAGAGATGGCGCAGCACCTCGTTGTCGGTGGCCCACGCAAACGTCATGACACCGCCGTAGTAGGTGGGAATGGCCGCCTGATAGAAGCTAACGTCGGAAAAATAGGTGCTGAGCTTGCGGTGGCTGTCGAGTGCTTCATCCTGTTGCAGGAAGCAGACGCCGTTCTGCGCCACGAAGATCCCGCCCGGCTTGAGGCAGCGCTTGCAGCCTTCGTAGAACGATGAGGTAAACAGCGACGCGCCGGGGCCAATCGGGTCAGTGCAGTCGGAGATAATCACATCGAAGGTTTGCGAGGTCTGGTTAACAAAGTTCACGCCGTCGTCGATCACGAGGGTGAAGCGCGGATCGTCATAGCTTCCGGCATTGTGGTTTGGCAGGTACTGGCGGCAGAAAGAGACCACCCCGGCGTCGATCTCCACCATGGTGATGGATTCAACGGTTTTATGGCGAGACACTTCGCGCAGCATCGCGCCGTCGCCGCCGCCGATAATCAGCACATGCTTTGCGTGGCCGTGGGCCAGCAGGGGAACGTGGGTCATCATCTCGTGGTAGATAAACTCGTCGCGCTCGGTGGTCTGCACCACGCCGTCGAGCGCCATCACGCGGCCAAAGGCGGCGTTTTCGAAGATGATGAGATCCTGATGATCGGTTTTCTCGTGATAAAGCACATTATCAACGGCAAAGTACTGACCAAACTGGTCATGCAGCGTTTCATGCCATACCGTTTTTTCGGACATGGGTGATACCTCTTTCGTTAACATCCATTATCGACAGCAGAATGGCGCAACCACTGACCGCGATGAGGCGGCCAGCCGGACAACGAGAGGCGTCGGGAATTATTTGACGTAGGCGAGCAGGCTAAGTGAATCGCGAGCCAGCGCTTTGCATTTCTTGGCAGTGGGAATGCCGATACCGCTTAAATCACGGTAGCTGTCTTCACCGAGCGCCTTCATGTCGAAGCTATCGTAGTTGCTGAGATCCCATTGGTTCTGCTGGGCAAAAAAGACCAGTGCGCGACGAATCTGCCCGTTGGGTAAATTCTGGTAACCACAATCGTTTTTCAGGAATACAAAAACCGCCGTTAAATCGGCCATATCTTCCGCTTCATTTTCACTTAGCGCATAACTGTTCGCACACATTGCCATCAGGCTGCTGAACAAAATTGTCCTGAAAAACGTCTTCATTGCTTCTACCACTGCGTCACGGAAAATTAACGTTAGCATACTTGATGCCAACGCGACGATCTTTATTATCTCGGCGTTGCTTGACCTTCCGGTAAGGGGAGGGTTTAAGCTCAATTAATCGCCTGCTGGAAATAAGGAAATGAACATGCAACGCCGTGATTTTTTGAAATATTCCGTTGCGCTGGGGGTTGCCAGCGCGTTACCACTCTGGAGCCGTGCCGCTTTCTCTGCCGACAGACCCGCGCTGCCGATTCCGGATCTGCTTGCCGCCGACGCCCGTAGCCGCATTCAGCTCGTCGTTCAGGCGGGTAAAACCACCTTTGGGCCGCACACCGCGTCAACCTGGGGCTATAACGGCAATCTGCTCGGCCCGGCAATTCAGCTACGCAAAGGCAAAGCCGTCACCGTCGATATTCATAACACTCTGGCGGAAGAAACGACCGTTCACTGGCACGGGCTGGAGGTCGCGGGTGAAGTGGACGGCGGTCCGCAGGGCATTATCAAGCCCGGCGGCAAGCGCAGCGTGACCTTCACGCCCGACCAGCGCGCCGCGACCTGCTGGTTCCACCCGCATCAGCATGGCAAAACCGGCCATCAGGTCGCGATGGGTCTGGCGGGCCTGGTATTGATTGAAGATGACGAAAGCCGCCTGCTGCGCCTGCCCAAACAGTGGGGCATCGACGATATTCCGGTGATTGTGCAGGACAAGAAATTCACCGCCGACGGGCAAATTGACTACCAGCTGGACGTGATGAGCGCGGCGGTAGGCTGGTTCGGCGATACGCTGCTGACCAACGGCGCGATTTATCCTCAGCACGCCGCGCCGAAGGGCTGGCTGCGTTTGCGCTTGCTGAACGGCTGTAATGCCCGTTCCCTGAATTTTGCCGCCAGCGATAAGCGCCCGCTGTACGTGGTGGCCAGCGACGGTGGCCTGCTGGCCGAGCCGGTGAAGGTGACGGAACTGCCGATGCTGATGGGCGAGCGTTTTGAAGTGCTGGTGGACATCAGCGACGGCAAAGCCTTTGATCTCGTGACGCTGCCGGTGAGCCAGATGGGGATGGCCGTTGCGCCGTTTGATAAGCCCCATCCGGTGCTGCGCATTCAGCCGCTCCAGATTGCCGCCTCCGGCATCCTGCCGGATACCTTAGCCACCGTGCCCGCGCTGCCAGCGCTTGAGGGGCTTACCCAGCGTAAACTTCAGCTTTCAATGGATCCGATGCTCGACATGATGGGGATGCAGGCGCTGATGAAAAAATACGGCAATCAGGCGATGGCCGGGATGCACCACGGGCAGATGATGGGCCATATGAATAGGGATCACGGCAAGATGGGCGGAATGGATCACGGCGCGCACGGCTTTGATTTCCACAACGCCAACCGCATCAACGGCCAGGCGTTTGATATGAACACGCCGATGTTCGCCGCCGCCAAAGGCCAGTACGAGCGCTGGGTGATTTCAGGTGAGGGCGACATGATGCTGCACCCGTTCCACATCCACGGCACGCAGTTCCGCATTCTGTCTGAGAACGGTAACGCGCCGGCCGTGCATCGCGCGGGCTGGAAGGATACGGTCAGGGTTGAAGGGGGCGTGAGCGAGGTGCTGGTGAAGTTTGACCACGACGCGCCGAAGGAGTTTGCCTACATGGCGCACTGTCATCTGCTGGAGCATGAAGATACAGGGATGATGCTCGGGTTTACCGTATAAAAAGCCGGGTGGCGGCTACGCCTTACCCGGCCTACGTCTGGCAGGTGCTGCCTGATGCCCTCACCCTGACCCTCTCCCACAGGGAGAGGGAACAACCATAAAAAACGGCAACCGAGGTTGCCGTTTTGCGTTTTATTTTGCGTCATCCGGCAACGCATACGCGACGATATAGTCGCCCATCTTCGTGCCAAACGAACCGTGACCGCCCGCAGAGATGACAACGTACTGCTTGCCATTCACTTCATAGGTCATCGGGGTTGCCTGTCCACCGGCTGGCAGACGGCCCTGCCACAGTTTCTCACCGTTGGTCATGTTGTACGCGCGCAGGTAGTTATCTGCGGTTGCCGCGATGAACAGCACGTTACCGGCGGTAGAGATTGGGCCACCCAGCATTGGCATACCCATATTGAACGGTACAGGAACCGGCATCGGGAACGGCATGCTGTCCTGAGGCGTACCAATACGTTTTTTCCACACGATCTGGTTGGTTTTCAGATCCAGACCGGAGATATAACCCCAGGCAGGCTGTTTACACGGCAGACCAAACGGAGACAGGAACGGGTTCAGGGTCACGCCATACGGTACGCCGTACTGCGGCTGAATACCGGCTTCGGTGCCAGAACCTTTCGCGTCTTTCGGCTGCTCCATTGGGTTACCCGGGCCGCGTGGGATCAGACGGGAAACAAACGGCAGCGCCATCGGGTTGGCAATCGCCACCTGACGGTTCGGGTCAACGGAGATCCCGCCCCACTCGAACATCCCCAGGTTACCCGGGAAGACCAGCGTGCCCTGCTCAGACGGCGGCGTGAAGATACCTTCGTAGCGCAGCTGATGGAACATCACGCGGCACACCAGCTGGTCAAACATCGTGGCACCCCACATGTCTGCCCCGCTGAGGTCTTTCTTCGGACGGAAGCTCAGGTCAGAGAACGGCTGCGTTTTAGAAAGGTAGTCGCCTTTGGCGGCGCCCTGCGGAACCGGTTTTTCCGGCGCAGGCACAACAAGCTTACCGTTGCTGCGATCCAGCACGAAGATGTTGCCGGTTTTCGCCGGAGCGTAGATCACCGGAACGGTTTTGCCGTTAACGTTGATATCCGCCAGGGTCGGCTGGGACGGCATATCCATATCCCACAGATCGTGGTGTACGGTCTGGTAGCTCCATGCCAGCTTACCGGTGGTGGCGTTCAGCGCCACGATGGCGCTCGCGTAACGCTCCTGCTCTGGCGTGCGGTTACCGCCCCAGATGTCTGGCGTGCTCACACCCATCGGCAGGTAGACCAGGTCCAGCTTCGCGTCATACGCGGCCGGTGCCCAGGAGTTTGGCGAGTTAAAGGTAAAGGTGTGCTCGTCCGACGGGATCGCGTTTGGATCTTTCGCGCCCGGATCGAAGGCCCACAGCAGTTTACCGGTGTTCACGTCGAAACCACGGATAACGCCGGAGGTTTCGCGGGTAGAGAAGTTATCCGTTACCGACCCGGCAATCACGATGGTTTTATCGGTGATGATTGGCGGAGAGGTTGGCTCATACAGACCCGGCGTGGTGTCCGGCATATTGGTCTGAAGATTCAGGATCCCTTTGTTGGCAAAGGTTTCGCACAGCTTGCCCGTTTCGGCGTTGATGGCAAACAGACGGCCATCGTTCACCGGCAGCATAATGCGGCGAGGACAGTCGGCGACCACCTCAGGGCTGGCGTTATCCGCACGCGCTTCGTGGTAAGAGACACCACGGCAGGTGACGTGCTGGAAGGACGGGTTAGAGTTCAGCTGCGGATCGAAGTGCCACTTCTCTTTACCGGTCGCGGCATCAAGCGCGAACAGACGCTGGTGCGCGGTGCAGAGATAAAGCATGTTGCCGACTTTAATCGGCGTCACTTCGTTGGTCAGTTCACCCGGATCGTTCGGCATCTTCAGGTCGCCGGTACGGAATACCCAGGCTTCCTTCAGATTTTTAACGTTATCCGCGTTGATCTGCTTCAGCGGGGAGTAGCGTTGACCTTCCTGGTTACGACCGTAGGCCGGCCAGTCACCGTCTGCCACCTGCGAAATCGCCGCCGCAGGGGTGGATTCCGTATTCAGCGTGCCGTTGATCTCCTGCGGGTCGTTAAAGCCAGCCCAGGTCAGGATACCGCCGCTGATCAGCAGTGCCACCACTAGCGCCGCAACGGCACCGCTGGACGGCACCCACAGGCGACGCCAGACGAAAGGCAAAATCAGCCAGATACCAAAGAAGACCAGAATGTCACTGCGCGGCGTCAGTGCCCAGAAGTCGAAGCCGACTTCCCAGACGCCCCAGATCATGGTGGCAAGAAGTAATGCAGCGTAAAGCCACAGTGCTGATTGCTTTCTGCGCCACAGCAGGACGGTTACGCCCACCATCACCAGACCCGCAATCGGGTAGTACCAGGAGCCGCCAATCGCGACCAGCCATACGCCACCGATTAACAAATAGAGCGCGCAGAAGGCTGCGAACGCTGCTGTTAATGTCACCAGTAGACGCGGCTGTTTACTTTGTATTTCAGCCATAGAAAAGTACTCGTCAGTTTTGTTAATTATTTGCTAGCAATTAATTATAGGTATTAACAAGTGTGATCGGAATCACAAAAACTGCTTTTTATAACTCATGCGCCAGGGTTATCCATTTGCTGTTATAATGCCCCGCTTGCGAATCGATGCCGGAATGAGCAATGCCAGCATTGAAAGATTTTCATTAAAATCATACGGTTAGTAATATGAAACATACTGTTGAAGTGATGATCCCGGAAGCCGAGATCAAAGCACGTATCGCCGAATTGGGTCGTCAAATCACCGAACACTACAAAGACAGCGGCAGCGAAATGGTGCTGGTAGGTCTGTTACGTGGCTCTTTCATGTTCATGGCGGACCTGTGCCGTGAAGTGCAGGTGTCCCATGAGGTCGATTTTATGACCGCCTCCAGCTACGGCAGCGGCATGTCCACAACCCGTGATGTGAAAATCCTGAAAGATCTGGATGAAGATATTCGTGGCAAAGATGTGTTGATCGTCGAAGACATCATCGACTCCGGCAACACGCTCTCTAAAGTGCGCGAGATCTTAAGCCTGCGCGAGCCTAAGTCGCTGGCAATCTGTACGCTGCTGGATAAACCCGAGCGCCGCGAAGTGCAGGTGCCCGTGGAGTTTGTGGGCTTCTCGATCCCAGACGAATTCGTGGTCGGCTACGGCATTGACTACGCGCAGCGTTATCGTCATCTGCCGTATGTTGGCAAGGTTGTGATTCTGGACGAATAGTTGCGGGCTGATGCCCTCACCCCGGCCCTCTCCCACAGGGAGAGGGTGAAAATCCCCGGATTTATTTGTGGTTCACGTGCTTAAGCTTGAGGTTGGCAATCCCTGAACGGTAGCGCTGCTCCAGCGTTTCACGGTTGGTGGCGGTCACTTCCAGATTGCGCAGCAGGCCGTCATGAATACCGTATGCCCAGCCGTGTACGGACACCTTCTGGCCGCGCTTCCACGCCGATTGCATGATGGTGGAGTGCCCCAGGTTATAAACCTGCTCCATCACGTTAAGCTCGCACAGGGTATCAAGGCGACGCTCCTGCGGCATTTCCCCCAGCAGTGAGCTATGTTTGAACCAGATATCGCGGATGTGCAGCAGCCAGTTATCAATAAGACCCAGTTCCGGGTTTTCGACCGCCGCCTGCACGCCGCCGCAGCCGTAGTGGCCGCATATAATGATATGTTCGACTTCCAGCACCTCGACCGCGTACTGAACCACTGAGAGGCAGTTGAGATCCGTATGAATCACCAGGTTGGCGACGTTACGGTGAACAAATAATTCGCCCGGCTCCAGGCCGGTCAGACGCTCGGCAGGTACGCGGCTGTCGGAACAACCAATCCACAAAAAGCGCGGGTTTTGCGCTTGCGCCAGTTTCTCGAAAAAGCCGGGATCCTCTTCCACCAGCATCTTTGACCATAGTGCATTGTTGCTGATGAGTGTATCTATGTCATTCATGGAGGTTAACGACCTGTAACCGAGTGATTGCGTTGCGCTACTATAGGGTAACCCGACTTTTAATGAAACCACACAACGTGTGTCAGAACTATAGGTAAGTTTAATTCATGGCAATAGCACTGGAGCTTGAACAGCTTAAGAAAACCTATCCGGGCGGCGTCCAGGCGCTGCGCGGAATCGATCTTAAAGTCGAGGCGGGGGATTTTTACGCCCTGCTGGGGCCGAACGGGGCGGGTAAGTCCACCACCATCGGCATTATCAGTTCGCTGGTGAACAAAACCTCTGGCCGGGTGAGCGTGTTTGGCTACGACCTGCAAAAAGACGTGGTGAACGCCAAGCGCCAGCTCGGGCTGGTGCCGCAGGAGTTCAACTTCAACCCGTTTGAAACCGTGCAGCAGATCGTCGTCAACCAGGCGGGCTATTACGGCGTTGAGCGCAAAGAGGCGATGGAGCGCAGCGAGAAGTACCTCAAACAGCTCGACCTGTGGGAAAAACGCAACGAACGCGCGCGGATGTTATCCGGCGGGATGAAGCGCCGCCTGATGATCGCCCGCGCGCTGATGCACGAGCCAAAACTGCTGATCCTCGACGAGCCCACCGCGGGCGTAGATATCGAACTGCGCCGTTCCATGTGGGGCTTCCTGAAAGATCTGAACGACAAAGGCACCACCATTATTCTGACCACCCACTATCTCGAAGAGGCGGAAATGCTGTGCCGCAATATCGGCATCATTCAGCACGGCGAGCTGGTGGAGAACACCTCCATGAAGGCGCTGCTCTCCAAGCTGAAGTCAGAGACCTTTATTCTCGATCTGGCGGCGAAAAGCCCGCTGCCGAAGCTAGAAGGCTATAACTATCGCCTGGTGGATACCTCTACGCTTGAAGTGGAAGTGCTGCGCGAGCAGGGGATCAACAGCGTCTTTGCGCAGCTCAGCGCGCAGGGCGTGCAGGTCTTGAGTATGCGTAACAAAGCCAACCGACTGGAAGAGCTGTTTGTCTCTCTGGTGCATGAAAAACAAGGAGACAAGGCATGACGCATCTTTACTGGGTTGCGCTGAAAAGTATCTGGGCAAAAGAGATCAACCGCTTCATGCGCATCTGGGTGCAAACCCTGGTGCCGCCGGTGATCACCATGACGCTCTACTTCATCATCTTCGGTAACCTGATTGGCTCCCGGATTGGTGAGATGCACGGCTTCACCTATATGCAGTTTATCGTGCCGGGCCTGATCATGATGGCGGTGATCACCAACGCCTACGCCAACGTGGCCTCGTCGTTCTTTAGCGCCAAGTTCCAGCGCAATATTGAAGAGCTGCTGGTGGCGCCGGTGCCGACGCACGTCATTATCGCAGGCTACGTCGGCGGTGGCGTGGCGCGCGGGCTGTGCGTGGGCGTGCTGGTCACGGCGATCTCGCTGTTCTTCGTCCCGTTCCAGGTTCACTCGTGGCTGTTTGTCGCGCTCACGCTGCTGCTGACGGCGATCCTGTTCTCGCTGGCGGGTCTGCTGAACGCCGTGTTCGCGAAAACTTTTGATGATATCAGCCTGATCCCGACCTTCGTGCTGACGCCGCTGACCTACCTCGGCGGGGTGTTCTACTCCCTGACGCTGCTGCCGCCGTTCTGGCAGGCGCTGTCGCACCTGAACCCGATTGTCTACATGATCAGCGGCTTCCGCTTTGGCTTCCTCGGCATTACCGACGTGCCGCTGTTTACCACGGTTGCCGTGCTGGTGGTCTTCATCATCGCGTTTTACCTTCTGTGCTGGTATCTGATCCAGCGCGGGCGCGGACTGCGCAGCTAATCGCCTCGCCCGGCACCCTCGCGCGTGCCGGGCGCTTTTCTTTGATTACTATCACCACACGCTGACTTTCACTCCGCTAAACTACTCGCCCGCTAAGGAGAGACGTTATGTTGGGTTGGGTCATTACCTGTCACGATGATAAAGCGCAGTCGATTCTCGATCGGCTGGAGAAGCAGTTTGGTCCGCTGGTGCAGTGCCGGGCGGTCAACTACTGGCGCGGGCTGAGCAGCAACATGTTAAGCCGCATGATGTGCGATGCGCTCCACCAGACCGATTCCGGCGAAGGGGTGATTTTCTTAACCGATAACACCGGCGCGGCACCCTATCGCGTGGCGTCGTTGATGAGCCATAAGCATGACAACTGCGAAGTGATCTCGGGCATTAGCTACCCGCTTCTTGAGGCGATGTATCCCCATCGTGACGCGCTGAGCAGCGCTGAATTTCGTGACGCCATCGTGCGCCAGGGCGCGCCGGACGCCAGCAGCTTATGGCACCAGCAGCAGAAAAATCCGCCCTTCGTTCTGCTGCACGATCTCTATTCGTAATCCATCTGGAAGGTCGCAATCGCGTTGAAATCCCCCGCCTGGAGAGGCTCGCCTGTCGTCAGGAGCTGCGCCGAGAAGTTCAGATTTGCCATGGACGACCAGTCATCGCTGCGATCGTAGTCCGTGCTGGTCGAGCTGTTTGGAAGCATTGGGCTATTCAGATCGGTATCCCGTATCTTCAGGCCGACGCCTGAGGCAGTCCCGCTGCTTTTTCCGAGCATCGACTTGTTGCCCGTGACGTAGGGTGACGTCATTTTGATCATCAGCTTCGGGGTATTGCAGTTCTCCAGTGAGATGGCGAAGGGGACCACTGGCGTATTGCCGTTTTTCACGTCATTAATCCAGTAATCGCCAAGACTGACATTATTCCCCGACACGCTATTGCCCTGCGCCACGCCGAATGAACAACTGCTGGCCGGCACGGTAAACGTTAAGGTGCTGGCGGTGGCGTTGAAAACGATCGTTGCCTGACTGGGCGATCCGATACGAAAATCCGCGATTGTCCCGGGCAGCGCATTTCCCATGTTGATCCCTTTTTGCGGCGTAAATTCCGGTGTTACCCACATCTCAAATTTCAGCTTCCACTGGCTGTCTGCATCGGTGTAGGGCGGATTACCGCTCTGGGAAGGAAATTTGCTGTCCATTCCGTTTTTGCCTTTCAGGAAAAGATCTATCGCAGGGTGTGATGTCCCGCATCCGTCCGAGACCAGGCAAACCAGTTCAACGGTGTAATCAATCCCCGGTATCGTGGTTTTAAGCAGGGCATATCCCTCGGGCGTAGTGTAATTGTCGTCGAGATTGCTGCCGGCCGAATTGATGAAATGGATGGTGTTGTCGTAAGGGGTGAGGTCTTCGCACCCGATGGGATCGTTAGTTAAGAACTGAATAACCCAGGTGTAGCCCGCCCCAAGGCTGGTGGGCGTGGTGACGTGCTTTGTAGATAAGTTGAGCAGGGGAGAACTGCCGGTTGTGTACGTCCCTCCGTTCGTACTGTTTATATAGCAGCTTTGATCGGCAAAGACCGGGCGGCTCAGCAGCGCGGCCAGCGTGAGCAGTAAGAGCATTAGCAGGGGACGAAAGGAAACGTTTTTCATTTTTTTTTAAATAGCCTGAATACCTGTAAAAAAGAGTTGCCGTGCGCCATTGCCCGACAACTCTTTACACTTTCACTGATAGGTCACCATGAACGTTACCAGGGATGTCACCGCACCGGGCGTAACATCAGCAATGGTTTTACCATCGGCAATAACAATGCGCGCATTCATGTCCAGATTGCCGTTACCAGAACTTATCGTAACGTTCTGTTTTGGCTGAGTGGTACAGCTCAGGACCGAGCCGGAATCGGCTGCGCCTTTCCACAGCTCAAAGGCGGTGCCATTCGTTGAACCAAACTTATCGCTGGAGGCGGTTGAGCAATTGCTTCCCGCGCCGGGCGCGACCTGCACTTCCGCACTTTTTACACCCGAACAGTCGCTGAAATTCAGCTTCAGGGATTCGATACGACTTTTTGCGGTCAGATCGGATTTAAACACGTCGCCAAAACTGATTTCTGAAGACGGGTTGCCTGTTGAATCCTGAATCTCTGCGGTACAGGTGCCCGGGACAACGTTAGTCTGAAATGTGGCGGTCAGACTGGATGTGCCGGTGATTTGCGCTTGTGCGGCGAACGCCAAAAAACCGCCGCAAACTGCTAATGTCAAAGCCGAAATATGTTTACGCATTACTTTTTCCTTTCTCTGTATCGTTATTCGTAGCTGAAGTTAAACGTGGCAATAGCGCGGAACGAGCCCGTCGCGGCCTGATTGGCTGCGGTCTCGACCAGCGTTGCTACCAGGCCCACTTCTTTCGCGGTGATTTCATCCTGAGTCCACACCAGCCGCTTGCTGTCATCCGTTGAGTTGATGACGAAAGGGGCATCCGGCGCGGAAGAACGTGCAATTGAAAGCCCCACGTTGGCGGCACCACCGGCTTCTGTTCCCACGCTGTTCACGATGGCCGTATTCAGGCTATCTGAGACAGTCCCGCTTACCGCTGTTTTCAGCGCGGTAAGGCTGGAAGGGCATTCGGTGATGACCAGCTTGAAGTTTTCTTTTGCGCCACCCGTCGCAATGGTGTCAACGCGGGTACTGCCGTTAGCGCCAATGGCGATAGTGTTATTTGTGCCGTCACCCGTACCGCCATCAATTTTAATATCACAGGTGGTTTCCCGGATATTTGCACTGAAGGTCAGGTCAAGGTTTTCGGCCGCGCTGACAGCGCTCGCGGCAGATAATAAAATGGCCACAAGTGATGTGCTGACAAATAACCGTTTTTTGTTTAACTCAGCTATTTTAATTTCCATGCTTTAAAGATCCCTTTGCATATTACATAGTTGATTATGGAGAATGGTGGTTAACCCCACTTTTTGTTCATCAGAACCAAACTGATAATTCACGGAACAGGTACTCTCTTTTCCTGCTCCCCATACCACCGTTAATTTTCCTGTTTCATTAACCCCCCTGACATACGCTTGCCCTGCCTGGCCTACGTTTCCAATGATTTCTCCTTTTTCATTCATGACATCTGCCCCCAGCGGAATAAATCCTTTGTCTGAGCGCAGCAGTTCGAGTACCGCCGAACGGCCCTGATTGGTTTTGAAATTCACCATCACGACCGCGCCGTTACGCGGTACTTCAACGGTGCTGTTGCCTTCCACATCCACATCCGCCGTCAGCGTGCTGGTATCCAGCGTGATGCGGTTTTCACGATAGGCCGTGAGATAGGGCATCACGACATAGCCCGAATCACCTATTACGCCACGGCTGTTATTCACCTTCGCCCCGGTGGCGCCGGTGGCTTTAATCAGCGCCAGCGAGTCGGTTTCGCCAATGCTGCCGGGCGTAAACGTAATGCCGCCTGCGTGGGCAATCAGCCCGCCGCTATAGCTCGCGGAAAACTGCTGGCTATTATCCGAGCTTGAGGATGCCGACAGGCTCAGCGGCCCATAGGCGCTGTTATAGCTGCCGTACGCGCTGAGCTGGCTCAGATCCGTCGTTGAGCTTGTGTTATACGTTGTGGTCACGCTGTAGTTATAACGACTGTCTTCAGACGAGCCGTTGGCCGTCATGTTGAGATTGTTCATGCCTTTTAAATCGGAGCTCATGCCCATATTGACGTTATTAAAGCCCGCGAAGCTGCGTTTATTTTCCAGGAGCGAGTCAAACGGAATATTAATATTCACATACAGACTGTTGTCCGGTTTTCCAAAAGCGTCATAGGTTCGCTGTAGCGACATGCTATAACTTCCGTAGCGAAAGCTGTTGTTGTAGCCCATCGCATAGCTTGCCGTCTGGTTATTATCATTCCAGTAGGACTGCCAGCTCCCGTTGATATAAATAGAACCGTAATTATGCTTATTAATTTCAAGCGGCTGGTTAACATCCACCTGCAACTGATTTTTCATCTGCTGTAAATTATTCCAGGCCGCCTCGCTGGTGGTATTTTCATATTTTATCTGGTCGGCAAGCTGGGCCGCGTCGGTCAGGCTTAAATACGCTTGGGTCGAAAATCGCAGGGCGGCGACGTTCAGTGACGTATCGGTTTCATCCACCGTTTTACTCCAC
Organism: Enterobacter sp. 186315; assembly: GCF_053290175.1. Classification (NCBI taxonomy): domain Bacteria; kingdom Pseudomonadati; phylum Pseudomonadota; class Gammaproteobacteria; order Enterobacterales; family Enterobacteriaceae; genus Enterobacter; species Enterobacter sp. 186315. Next base: position 22,970 of record NZ_JBPTTK010000016.1, read on the forward strand.
GACAGACGATAGCTCTGCCCCTGCTTTGAGGGCATTCCCTCGATGTGCGCCGAAGAATGTGTAACGTCAAACGCCAGCGCTCCCAGCTCGGTGTTCATGGCAATACCAAGCAGCCCTGCGGTGTAGCCCATATCGGTGTACTGCAAACCGGTATAGCCCGTGAAGGTGTTGTTCAGGCCATAGTAAAGCGTGCCGTAGCCGAGCTTAGGCGCGGCGTGCAGCGTATCGTCATGCAGCTCCCCTGCGCCCGTTTCCCAGCGCGCATAGCCTGGACGCAGCATCTGCGTGACTGAGGAAAACGGCACGGTGAATGAGTGCTGGCTCCCGTCGGACTCTTCAATCGTTACGGTGAGATCTTTGCCATAGCCCGAGGCGTTAATGTCGTTGATCTCAAACGCGCCCGGCGGCACGGTGGTTTCGTAAATCTTATTGCCGCTTTGCGACACGGTAACTTTGGCGTTGGTGTTCGCCGTGCCGCGGATCGTCGGGGCATAGTTCGACATCCCGCTCGGCAGCATGCGGTCATCGTTAAACATCCGCGCGCCGCGCAGGCTAATCGCTTCAAAGGCATCGCCGCGCGTCCAGGAATCCCCCAGCACCATCTGGGCTTTGAGGGCGGTAATATCCCGCTGCACGTAGAGATCCTGGTTCACGTAGCTGGCGCCCGTCTCCTGGTTCCAGTTCAGGCTTCCGTTTGAACGCAGACGCCACGGCCCATAGTTCGCCCCATAGTGCAGCCCGGCATAGGCGGTATCTCCTTCGGCCTCATTCCCCTGGTTGTGCCAGGCGTTAAGATCGTAAGAGAGCAGCCCCACGGTGATCCCGTCATCCCACAAGGAGGGATCGATATAGCCTGCCGCGTGTTTCAGCACGTATATCTGCGGGATGTTAAAGGCCAGGGTCTGGGTCGAGGTGTCAAAATCGACGGACGAGCCGGGCATTAAGGCGGCGAGATCCCGGCAGGTCTCTTCATCGTTATCCGCGTCGATATGCGCCATGTCGACATCCATTTGTTTCAGGGTCTTTAACGTCACGCAGGGCGCCGCACGGGGTGTCCCGTTGTCTTTAAATTCAACGTCGGTGGTCAATTTCGTCATGCCATTAACCGCCACCGTGACCCGATGTTGCCCGGGGGTCACCGGGTTCCCCCTGGAATAACGATGCACGTCGATACTGCTGCCCGTGCTATATAAAAATTGATCGTTAAATTCGACATCGTTCTGTTCCCCTGACTCCGGAAGCGGGGCAGCGTTTTCCGCTGCATACGCACTCAACGCAGAGCAAAGAAACAGGCACGTTAGTGATGGTCGAATTAACATTTTCACATTCGTTATACGTGAGGAAAAAATCAGTTGTTCAGATTTGCCTGATTATCTTCAGTACCGCCAAAGTCATTAATCGAAACGAATTTCACCGTGCCGGAGGAGACCGAAGCACCGTTTTTAATTTTCATGTTTTGATTTGAAAAAGGTTTAATCGAATGACTTTCGGTGGAATATTTCTTGCCGCCCACCACGAGATCGGCGCTGGCGATAGATACGTTATACGGCGAATCATTTTTAGCCGTCAGATAATAACTGCCCGCCGACGAGGTGACCGACCATTTGAGGTGTTTCACCGCCTCTTCTGGCGTACCTTTCAGCCCGTTCGGGCGGAAGAAGAGCTTGATACGGGTGCGAAACGCAACCTGTAGCAGATTTTGCGTATCGGCACCCTGGGCTTTAGGCGGCACTTCCAGAACGTTAAACCAGAACAGGGATTCCCGGTCCTGCGGGACGTTTTGACCCAGCCAGGTGATGCGCACGGTCTGGCCTTTATGCGCATCCACGCGGGTCACCGGCGGCGTAATAATAAAAGGTATTTTAAGCTCTTGTGGGTTAACGGCATCACGCCCGTCATCAAGCCAGGACTGAACCAGCAACGGCTTATTGCCTTTATTTTCCAGGTTTACGGTGACGTCTTTTGATTTCGACGAATAAATAATACGCGTCCCGGAAATAACAATATCTGCGCAGGCATTAAAAGACATTACCCCAGCAAGGATAAGAATTGACGCATTTGCCATTTTAAACATGTTGCCTTTCACGAGTTCACCTGTGTTAAATAATTGATATATTTCTCTGCGTGATTTGTTCACGGGTTTGCATACTAAAGAAATATGAATTTGGTGAAATTTCGTTTTTCTTAGGCGCGGATGTAGTTTTTCTACATGTTAAAAATCGAGGCTGTTGAGGAGTTTTTTTGGCAATAGTTACAGCGGGTTGAATTAATTTGCTTATTCGTGCGATCGCCTGATGACGTTATTTTTTGCATTTTTTTATCGTTAATTCTGTTCCGCGTCCTGGAGGAGGGGGCGTGACGGGAGAGGAAAAGGCGGGATCAGGATAACCTTATGTTACAATGCGGTGATATTAACTTTGATGACTTATTGGGCCTATGTTTATCCGGTTTATCATCATCCTGATGATGTTTTCGTTTAGCGCATCAGCGAGTTTACTGAGCGAGCAGCGCGTGCCAGCTCAGTACATGCAGACCACGGAAGATGCGGCCATCTGGGCGCAGGTGGGCAACAGTGTTGTGAACGTGGGCAACATCCGCGCCGGGCAAATTATCGCCGTGGTGCCGATTAAGGCGGATTACTATGAGTTCCGCTTTGGTTTTGGCACCGGGTTTATCGACCGGGAGCATCTGGAGGCGGTGCAGGGCAAGCAGCGGGTGGAGGATAGCCTGGGCGATCTTAATAAGCCGCTCAGCAATCAGAATCTGGTGACCTGGAAAGATACTCCGGTTTACAACGCGCCGGACACCGGCAGCGCGCCGTTCGGCACGCTCAGCAATAATTTGCGCTACCCCATTTTGAACAAGCTGAAAGACCGCCTGAATCAGACCTGGTTCCAGATCCGCATCGGCAACCGGCTGGCGTGGGTCAGCAGCCTGGACGCGCAGGAGGATAACGGCCTGCCGATCCTCACCTATCACCATATTCTGCGCGATGAAGAGAACACGCGTTTTCGCCATACCTCCACGACCACCAGCGTGCGCGCCTTCAATAACCAGATGGCCTGGCTGCGCGATCGGGGGTACACCACGCTGACGATGTATCAGGTTGAAGGATACATTCGAAATAAAATCAATCTGCCCGCCCGCGCCGTGGCGATCACCTTTGATGACGGGCTGAAGTCGGTGAGCCGCTATGCTTACCCGACCCTCAAAGAGTACGGCTTTAACGCCACCGCTTTTATTATCTCATCGCGGATCAAGCGCCATCCGCAGAAGTGGGATCCCAAATCGCTGCAATTTATGAGCGTGTCGGAACTTAAAGGCATTCAGGACGTATTCGACGTCCAGTCGCACACCCATTTCCTGCACCGGGTAGACGGCTATAAACATCCGATCCTGCTCAGCCGCAGCCAGCACGTCATCCTGTTCGATTTTCAGCGCTCGCGCCGGGATCTGACGCAGTTCAACCCGCACGTGCTGTATCTCTCGTATCCGTTCGGTGCCTACAACGATAAGGCGGTGAAGGCGGCAAACGAGGCCGGGTTCCATCTGGCGGTGACGACGGTGAAAGGGAAGGTGAAGCCGGGGGATAATCCGTTCTTGCTTAAGCGTTTGTATATTCTCAGAACGGATTCATTAGAGACCATGTCGCGGCTGATCAGCAACCAGCCGCAGGGGTAGGGTTACGCCACCTGAACCGGAATGGCCTTCGCGGTGCGTTTCATCTCGTTGTCGCCTTCGAAGTAGGCGACTTTTGGCTGCCAGCGGCGGGCCTCTTCGTCAGACATCATCACGAAGCTGGCGATGATCACGATGTCACCGACGCTGGCGCAGTGCGCTGCCGCACCGTTCACGGAGATGATTTTAGAGCCGCGCTCGGCGGCAATCGCGTAGGTGGAGAAGCGGTTGCCGTTAGACACGTTCCAGATATCAATGGCTTCGTTTTCCAGAATACCCGCCGCATCAAGAAAATCCTGATCGATGGCGCAGGAGCCTTCGTAGTGCAGGTCGGCCTGAGTCACTTTTACACGGTGAAGCTTGCCTTGCAGCATTTTGCGAATCATTACGTTTACCTTTAATCATGCGTTAAGCCCTCTGCTGGCAAAGGGCCGAGCGAACGGGCTTAGGCCAGTTCAACCACTTTGTTGTCGATAAGACGCGCCTGGCCGAGCCATGCCGCAACCAGAATCACCGCGCGTTTGCTGGCATCCGTCAGTTCGAGCAGGGTGTCGGCATCGCGGATCTGAATATCGTCGGCGCGGAAGCCTTTGTCATTCAGCGCCTGTTCCGCAAGGGCGACGATCTCTTCTGGCGCGAGCTCTTTTGCCGCCAGCTGTTCGGCCATTGCATTCATCACTTTACTCAGGCCCGGCGCGATTTTACGCTGGTCGGCGGTCAGATACCCGTTGCGGGAGCTCAGCGCCAGGCCGTCTTTCGCGCGGACAATCGGCACGCCGACGATCTCAATGTCGTAGCCCATGTCGGCCACCATTTTGCGGATCAGCGCCAGCTGCTGGAAATCTTTCTCGCCAAAGCAGGCGATGTCCGGCTGTACCAGGTTAAAAAGCTTGCTGACGATGGTCGACACGCCGCGGAAATGGCCCGGACGGCTGGCGCCTTCGAGCATGGTCGATATGCCCGGCACGTCAACAAAGGTCGCGCCTTCCGTGCCCTGCGGGTAAATATCCGACGGCGCCGGGCAGAAGACGAAATCGACGTGGTGCTTTTTCAGCTTTTCACAATCTTCCTGAAGCGTACGCGGGTAGCGCGCCAGGTCGTCGGCTCTGTCGAACTGCATCGGGTTGACGAAAATACTGGTGACCACGACGTCGGCACGCGCTTTCGCTTCATCGACCAGCTTCATGTGGCCGTCGTGCAGGTTGCCCATTGTCGGGACCAGCGCAATACGTTTACCTTCCTGGCGCAGGCGGCGAATGTGCTGGCGCAGCAGCGGCAGGGTTTCAATGATTAGCACAACAAGACTCCTTAATGGAAACTGTGTTCTTCACCCGGGTAAACACCGGATTCAACCTCGGCAATATACTGCCTGACCGCAGCGCGCATGTCGCCCGCCTCAGTGAGGAAATTTTTGGCAAATTTTGGAATATGGCCGCCGGTGATCCCGAACGCATCGTGCATCACCAGGATTTGACCGTCGGTGACGTTACCGGCCCCAATGCCGATGACCGGGATCGTCAGCGCCTCGGTAATACGCTGTGCCAGCTCAACCGGCACGCACTCCAGCACCAGCAGCTGTGCGCCTGCGGCTTCGAGCGCAACGGCATCATCAAACAGGGTTTGTGCCGCGTCGCCGCGACCCTGCACTTTATAGCCGCCGAAGATATTCACCGACTGCGGCGTTAAACCTAAATGGCCGCACACGGGAACCGCGCGCTCGGTCAGCATTTTGACGGTATCCACCAGCCATGCGCCGCCTTCAATTTTGACCATGTTAGCGCCCGCGCGCATCACGGCAGCCGCGTTTTCAAACGCCTGCTCCGGCGTGGCATAGGCCATAAAGGGCAGATCGGAAAGCAGCAGGCAGGCGGGTGCGCCGCGACGCACTGCACGCGTGTGGTAGGCAATATCATCGACCGTTACCGGCAGGGTGGAATCATGTCCTTGTACCGTCATCCCTAACGAATCTCCCACCAGCATGACGTTAATCCCTTCTTCGGCAAAGAGTTTGGCGAAGCTGTAGTCATACGCGGTGATGGTGGCGAAGCGTTTCTTTTCCTGTTTGCATTTCTGCAATAAGGAGATGGTGGTTGGTTTCATACTGTTTCCTGCGTTTCTGAAAGCCCTGAAGCAAATCTTTGCGCATTCTAACAGTAACATTCGAGGGAACAATGATTTTAGGCAATCGATTAACCACAAATATTCTGCGGCTAATCAATAAAAAAATCGTGCTACCAGCGGGCCGGTTTTTCTGCGTTCAGACCGGAAAGAAGAGTATGCAGCGAAACGCCGTCGGGGAAGAGAAGATCGGGGGCAATTTCAAACAGCGGCCAGAGCATAAAGCCACGGTTTTTCATGTCGTAATGGGGGACCGTCAGGCGCTCGGTGGCAATTACATCCTGACCAAACAGCATAATGTCGAGGTCCAGGGTTCGCGGCCCCCAGCGCTCGTCTTTGCGCACGCGCCCCTGCTGCAATTCGATACGCTGGGTGTTATTCAGCAGCGTTTCTGCATCCAGCGCGGTTTCCAGCGCCACGGCGGCATTCAGGTAATCAGGCTGATCCTGCGGCCCCATCGGCGGGGTGCGGTAAAACGACGACACCGCGACGATGCGGCTTTGCGGGATCTCGCCCAGCGCCTTAACGGCAGCGTTCACCTGCTCCAGCGGAGAGGCGAGGTTGCTGCCGAGGGCGATATACGCAAGGGTCATGCTGTGCCTTCGCGGCGCGGTGCGCGCTTACGCGGGCGGCGATGACGGCGGCGCGGAGCCGGATCGTCGTCTAAGTCCGTCAGCATGTCTTTCTGCTCTGGCGGTGCGGACACCTGGAACTCGCCCCACCACTGGGTCAGACGTTGCAGCTCCGGGTTTTTCTCAACGTCAGCACGCAGAGAGAGCAGGTCATAGGCGGCACGGAACTTTGGATGCTCCATCAGCTTCCAGGCGCGTTTACCCTGACGACGGGACATGCGCAGCTGAAGCTGCCAGATATCGCGCACCAGCGTGGTAATACGTTTCGGGATCGCCAGCGTGCGGCACCCTTCGTCCAGCACGTCGTTTGCGGCCAGCGCGAAGGCGTCGTAATAGGCCAGACCGCTCTCCTGGGCAATTTTCTGTGCGGTTTCCAGCAGCGGATACCAGAACATCGCCGCGAACAGGAACGCCGGGTTCACGCGCATGTCGCTGTGGATGCGGGTGTCGGTGTTCTTCAGCACCTGAGCAATCATGCGCTCCATCGGGCTGTCGCCATTTTCCGTAAAGTAGCGGGTAATGGTCGGGAACAGGGGCTGGAACAGGTTGTACTCGCGCAGCAGGTTATAGGTGTCAAACCCGTAACCGGCTTGCAGGAGTTTCAGCGATTCTTCGAACAGACGCGCGGGCGGCACGTCGTTAATCAGCGTCGCAAGGCGCGGGATCGGCTCACCGGTTTCCGGGCTGATACGCATGTTCAGCTTGGCGGCAAAGCGCACGGCACGCAGCATTCGCACCGGATCTTCACGGTAGCGCGTTTCCGGCGTCCCGATCAGGCGGATCAGACCCGCTTTAAGATCCTGCATCCCACCGACGTAATCGCGAACGGTGAAATCAGCCACGCTGTAATAGAGGCTGTTAATCGTGAAATCACGACGCTGGGCATCTTCTTCGATTGAGCCAAAGATGTTATCGCGTAAAAGCATCCCGTTCTGGCCACGCTGGGAGGTCACTTTGTCGGAAGGCGTGCCTTCGTGATGACCACGGAAGGTTGCCACTTCAATGATTTCAGGACCAAACATGACGTGAGCAAGACGGAAGCGGCGACCGACAAGGCGGCAGTTACGGAATAACTTGCGAACCTGTTCAGGGGTGGCGCTGGTGGTCACATCGAAATCTTTCGGTTTTTTGCCCAGCAGTAAATCGCGAACCCCGCCGCCGACGAGATAGGCCTCGTAGCCTGCTTTATTCAGACGATAGAGCACCTTGAGGGCATTTTCACTGATATCTTTGCGGGAAATATTGTGCTGCTCACGCGGGATAACCGACATATGGGTTTGAGCATCGGCTTCTTGCGCCATGCTCTCTTCGCGGCTTAGCACCTTACGGCAAAAATTAGCGACTCGGGTAAAAATAGTACACCTCGTAGTGTGTTTTGTTATGAAAAAAGCGGCTAATCATAGCTCAGCGCGACGCGTTTGAGAATGCTGGATTTTGGGCACATTCTTAAGCGTCCAGTTGTGAGTAGCCATTTTCAGCAATTCATCAATGCGCAGATCCTGCCATTCGTCCGTTACAGTCTGGTTGAGAAATCGCAGCGCGTCGATCAAAACCGGGCGCGGATCGCCCTCTGGCAAGGCCGGAGCGTGATTTTGCTTCGACAGTTTGTTGCCCTCGGCATTCAGCGCCAGCGGCAGATGAATATAGTCCGGTGCCGTCCAGCCAAATTGCTGATAAAGCGATATTTGTCTTACCGTCGGCTCAATCAGGTCTGCCCCGCGCACGATTTCCGTCACGCCCTGAAAATGGTCATCGACCACCACCGCCAGGTTATAGGCAAACAGACCGTCGCGGCGATGAATAATGAAATCCTCGCGGGCAAGGCGGGCATCGGCCTCAATTTCACTGGAAAGACGATCCTGGAAATGGGTGACGGGTGCGCGCTGCAACAGGCGCACGGCGGCGTTTTCCGGGCCGTGATTCAGCGTCCGGCAGTGGCCGTCGTAGACTCCCCCGACGCTCTGAATGCGCGTGCGGGTGCAGGTGCAATAATAGGAAAGGCCCTGTTCGTAGAGCCAGGCCAGACGTTCTCGATAGGCGTCGTGGCGTTGCGACTGCCAGAGCACCTCGCCGTCCCAGTGAAGACCGTAATGTTCCAGCTGACGCAGAATGGTTTCTGCTGCACCGGGAACTTCACGCGGGGGATCAATATCTTCGATACGGACACGCCAGATACCGTCACGGGCACGGGCTTGCAGATAGCTGCCGAGGGCGGCAATTAATGAGCCGAAATGGAGTTCACCAGAGGGGGATGGCGCAAAGCGCCCAATATAGTGTGATTCAGACATATCAACAGTAATAAGGCGGGAGAGACTCCCGCCTTTATAGAGTGTTTACAGGGCTGGAATTAACCGGCCATCTGTTTTTCGCGGATTTCTGCCAGCGTTTTACAGTCGATGCACAAATCGGCGGTTGGTCGCGCTTCCAGGCGACGAATGCCAATTTCAACACCGCAGGATTCGCAGAAGCCGAAATCTTCGTCCTCAACCTTTTTCAGTGTTTTCTCGATCTTTTTGATCAGTTTGCGTTCGCGGTCACGGTTACGCAGTTCGAGGCTGAATTCTTCTTCCTGAGCGGCACGGTCGACCGGATCCGGGAAGTTAGCGGCTTCATCCTGCATATGTGTAACGGTGCGATCGACTTCATCCCTAAGTTGATTACGCCATGCTTCAAGAATACGCTTGAAGTGCGACAGCTGGGCTTCGTTCATATACTCTTCGCCCGGCTTCTCTTGATACGGCTCCACCCCAGCGATGGCGAGAATACTCAGGGACGATGTTTTACGGTTTTGCCCTTCTTGCATGTTGCTTCTCCTTAACACGCACTATCGATCCCCGTGTTGGGGGAAAAATCAGGTCGCTATAAATAGCAGATGCTTTTCCGATTAGCAATTATCTAAACGTAACACTTGACAAGCCTGTGAGGAAAAGCGTATTTGCGCACGCGACCAGAACACATAATAATCAATCGGCTAACCCCTTATAACGTAACGGGGAGAGACAATCTCAGAGTCATATTATCGGCAGAAAGTTCCGCTTTATAAGCGAAAACCTCCACCCCCTGCTTTTGTGCCTCATTCAACAATTGCGCGTATTTTGGATCAATATGGCGGGCCGGTGAGAACCGCGCTATTGCTGAGTGCAGCACTGCAAACAGCAACACGGCGCGCTTGCCCGCCGCCGCTACGCTTATGAGTTCCCGAAGATGCTTTTGACCACGTAGCGTAACCGCATCCGGGAAATAGCCATTTTCTTGTTCCGCTAACGTCACTGATTTCACTTCAATATAGCACTCAGGTCGTCCTTCCGCCTGTAACATGAAGTCAATTCTGCTGCCTTCTTCGCCATATTTCACTTCGCTTTTAATCAGATCGTAGCCGACGATTTCCGGAATATTCCCGGCGATAAGAGCTTCCTTAACTAATTGGTTCGCCCGGAGGGTGTTAACGCAAATAAAAGCCCCCTGTTGGGTCTGCGTAACCTCCCAGGTATGGGGATATTTGCGTTTAGTATTTTCTGAAGTGGAATACCAGACGGTATCACCGGGCGTGGCGCAGCCGGTCATCGCCCCGGTGTTGGGGCAGTGCAACGTGAGGTATTCACCCTCGGGCGTCACCACGTCGGCAAGAAAACGTTTGTAGCGCTGAATAAGCGTGGCGGGCTGTAGCGGCGGGCTAAACTTCATCGGGATTCCTTAGTGTGTCCCCCAGCGTCCAGCGCTGTAAGGGCGTGTATCGGGTGCGTCCCTGGCCGAAGACCGATTCATAGAGGACAAATTCTTTCACCGGAAATGCCCAGTGAAACCCCGGCGGCGGAATGGCAACCGCGTGGCTCGCGTCGCGCAGCAGGGTGATGTGCGGATGAAAAGGCTGCGGGCTTTGGTAACACCCGCTGCGGGCGGCCTGGGCGCGTAACATGCTGGCGAGCTGCAACAGCCCGCGCGGCGGCTGGCGCGTACCGAGCCAGACCACCCGCGAGCGCAGCCATTGGCCGGCGTCATCAAACTGAAGCGTAAACCCGGGCTGGCGAATGCGTCCGGCCATTGCGGCCAGCGCGCGCTGTTTCTCCGCACTGACCTCGCCGAGAAACGCCAGCGTCAGGTGCAGATTCGCCGCGGCAACGGGGCGGCCCGCCTCCTGGGGAAAACTATCGGCGCGCCAGCGAACGATTTGTCGCTGAAGCGCGGCGGGCAGCTCGATGGCAAAAAACAGTCGTTTCGATTCAGACATAGGGGGGCTCGGTAATGATATGCGCCGATGCTACAATGTACGCCGACTAATGTTAACCCTCTGGAGCTGTTAGTGTCCTCATTGCCGGTCGCCGCCGTACTTCCTGAGCTACTCGCCGCCTTACAAAATGCCCCGCAGGTTTTGCTTAACGCCCCCACCGGGGCGGGGAAATCGACCTGGCTGCCGTTGCAGATCCTCAACGCAGGCATTATCGACGGCAAAATCATCCTGCTGGAGCCGCGCAGGCTCGCCGCGCGTAACGTGGCGCAGCGGCTGGCGGAGCTGCTTAACGAGAAGCCGGGCGAAACGGTGGGCTACCGGATGCGCGCCGACACCTGCGTCGGGCCCGCCACGCGGCTGGAGGTGGTGACCGAGGGCATTCTCACCCGCATGTTGCAAAACGATCCTGAGCTGAGCGGTATCGGCCTGGTGATCCTCGATGAGTTTCACGAGCGCAGTTTGCAGGCGGATCTGGCGCTGGCGCTGCTGCTCGATGTACAGCAGGGGCTGCGGGATGAGTTACGCCTGCTGATCATGTCGGCCACGCTTGATAACGAACGGTTGCAGCAGGCGCTGCCCGATGCGCCGGTGATTTCCTCCGAGGGGCGCGCCTTCCCGGTCGAGCGACGTTACCAGCCGCTGTCGGCGCATCAGCGTGTTGACGAGGCCGTGGCGATCGCTACCGCAGAGCTGCTGCGTCAGGAGCCGGGATCGCTGCTGCTGTTTTTACCGGGCGTCGGGGAGATCCAGCGCGTACAGGAGCAGCTTGCCGCCCGCACCGGCAGCGATACGATCCTCTGCCCGCTCTACGGCGCTCTGCCCTTAGCCGAGCAGCGCAAAGCCATTCTTCCCGCACCCGCCGGGCAGCGTAAAGTGGTGCTGGCCACCAATATTGCCGAAACCAGCTTAACCATCGAAGGCATTCGCCTGGTGGTCGATAGCGCGCAGGAGAGGGTGGCGAGCTTCGATCCGCGCACCGGCCTGACAAAGCTGCTGACCCAGCGCATTAGCCAGGCGTCGATGACCCAGCGCGCGGGTCGCGCCGGGCGACTCGAACCCGGCATCTGTCTGCATTTAACCAGCGCCGAGCAGGCCGAGCGCGCCGCGCAGCAAAGCACGCCGGAGATTTTGCAATGCGATCTCTCAAGCCTGGTAATGGATCTGTTGCAGTGGGGCTGCCCGGAACCGTCACAGCTGACCTGGCTTAACCCGCCCCCAGCGGTCAACCTTGCCGCCGCACGCACGCTATTAACCCGGCTGGGTGCGCTTGACGGGCAGCGCCTGACGCCGCGCGGTCAGCGGATGGCGGCGCTCGGCAACGATCCGCGGCTGGCGGCCATGCTGGTGTCAGCCGTTGGGGAAGACGAAATTGCCACGGCAGCGAAACTGGCGGCTATTCTGGAAGAGCCCCCGCGCGGTGCGAACAGCGATCTGGCGCAGGCGTTTTCGCGCAATCAGCCTAACTGGCAGCAGCGGGCGAAGCAGCTGTGCCAGCGGCTCAACAGCCGTGGCGGAACACCTGACGCTGATTCCATTGCAGCACTGCTGGCGCAGGCTTTCCCTGACCGGATAGCCCGTCGCCGCGGGCTGGACGGGCGTTATCAGCTGGCAAACGGCATGGGCGCGATGCTGGACAGCGACGATGCGCTAACGCGCCACGAATGGCTTATCGCTCCGCTATTATTGCAGGGCAGCCACTCGCCGGACGCGCGGATTTTGCAGGCGATCGCGGTGGATATTGACGCGCTGACGCGCGCCTGTCCGCAACTGCTTGAGCAGTCCGACACCGTGGAATGGGACGATGCGCAGGGCACGCTCAAGGCGTTTCGCCGCAGCCAGATTGGCCGTTTAACGCTGGGCACTAAGCCGCTCGCGAAGCCCTCGGAAGAGGAACTTCATCGGGCGATGCTGAACGGTATCCGTGAAAAAGGGCTTGGCGTATTGAACTGGACGCCGGAAGCCGAACAGTACCGAATTCGTCTACACTGTGCGGCGGGCTGGCTGCCGGAGTACGACTGGCCTGCGGTTGACGACGACACGCTGCTGGCCTCGCTCGAAACATGGCTGCTGCCGCAAATGAGCGGCGTGCATTCGCTGCGGGCGCTGAAAGCGCTTGATATGAAAGCGGCGTTGCAAAATTTACTCGACTGGTCGTTACGTCAACGTCTGGATAGTGAACTGCCAGGGCATTACACTGTGCCGACCGGAAGCCGGATTGCCGTTCGTTATCACGAGGATAATCCCCCCGCGCTGGCGGTTCGGATGCAGGAGATGTTCGGTGAGGCCAAAACGCCGTCCATCGCCCAGGGGCGGGTGCCGCTGGTGCTGGAGCTGCTGTCTCCCGCGCATCGGCCATTACAGATCACCCGCGACCTGAGCGCGTTCTGGGCGGGGAGCTATCGGGAAGTACAAAAAGAGATGAAAGGTCGTTATCCCAAACACGTGTGGCCAGACGATCCGGCGAATACGGCGCCGACGAGGCGCACGAAGAAATATTCATAGGGGGCGGCTGGACAGTGCGGTCTGGTGCCCTCACCCCGGCCCTCTCCCACAGGGAGAGGGAGTAAGAGATTTTGAGAGATTTCTTCTTTCACAGGTTTGTGAAAGAAAAGAAAATCTGGCCTTTGCGCCTGAATGTTGCGGAGAAAAAGCATGGCGGGGAATGACCGCGAGCCAATAGGACGTAAGGGTAAACCTTCGCGTCCGGCAAAAGAAAAGGTGAGCCGTCGTCGCAGTAATGAAGATTACGACGATGACTATGAAGACGATTATGAGGATGAAGAACCGATGCCGCGTAAAGGGAAGGGCAAAGGGCGTAAGCCTCGTGGAAAACGTGGCTGGTTCTGGCTGCTGCTGAAACTGTTCATTATTTTTGTGGTGCTGATTGCGATTTACGGCGTCTATCTGGATCAGAAGATCCGCAGCCGTATTGATGGCAAAGTCTGGCAACTGCCTGCGGCCGTGTATGGGCGCATGGTGAACCTTGAGCCGGATATGTCGATCAGCAAAAACGAGATGGTTAAGCTGCTGCAAGCGACACAGTATCGCCAGGTGACGAAGATGACCCGTCCCGGTGAGTTTACCGTGCAGGCGAAAAGCATCGAGATGATCCGTCGTCCGTTTGATTTCCCGGACAGTAAAGAGGGGCAGGTGCGCGCGCGTCTGACCTTCGACGGCGATCGCCTGGATACCATCGAGAACATGGATAACAACCGTCAGTTCGGTTTCTTCCGTCTTGATCCGCGTCTGATCACCATGCTTTCGTCGACCACCGGCGAGCAGCGTCTGTTCGTGGCGCGTAACGGCTTCCCGGATCTGCTGGTAGATACCCTGCTGGCAACCGAGGACCGTCACTTCTACGAGCATGACGGTATCAGCCTGTACTCCATCGGTCGTGCGGTGCTGGCGAACCTGACGGCGGGCCGTACCGTGCAGGGGGCGAGTACCCTGACGCAGCAGCTGGTGAAGAACCTGTTCCTCTCCAGCGAGCGCTCCTACTGGCGTAAAGCCAACGAAGCGTACATGGCTGTGCTGATGGACGCCCGCTACAGCAAGGATCGTATTCTTGAGCTGTACATGAACGAGGTCTACCTCGGTCAGAGCGGTGATAACGAGATCCGCGGCTTTCCGCTGGCAAGCCTGTACTACTTTGGCCGTCCGGTGGAAGAGCTGAGCCTCGACCAGCAGGCGCTGCTGGTGGGCATGGTGAAAGGTGCTTCTATCTATAACCCGTGGCGTAATCCGAAGCTGGCGCTGGAGCGTCGTAACCTGGTACTGCGTCTGCTGCAACAGCAGCAGGTGATCGACCAGGAGCTGTACGACATGCTGAGTGCCCGTCCGCTGGGCGTGCAGCCGCGCGGTGGGGTGATCTCACCACAGCCAGCCTTTATGCAGATGGTGCGCCAGGAGCTGCAAAGCAAGCTCGGCGATAAGGTTAAAGATCTCTCCGGCGTGAAGATCTTCACCACCTTCGATTCCGTTGCCCAGGATGCGGCGGAAAAAGCGGCCGTTGAAGGTATTCCGGTTCTGAAGAAACAGCGCAAGCTGAGCGACCTCGAAACCGCCATGGTGGTGGTCGATCGAAACAGCGGTGAAGTCCGTGCAATGGTGGGCGGTGCAGAGCCGCAGTTCGCAGGTTATAACCGTGCGATGCAGGCGCGTCGTTCAATTGGTTCTCTGGCAAAACCGGCGACCTATCTGACCGCCCTGAGCCAGCCAAACCAGTATCGCCTCAACACCTGGATTGCCGATGCGCCTATCTCCCTGCGCCAGCCTAACGGCCAGGTGTGGTCGCCGCAGAACGACGATAAACAGTTCAGCGGCCAGGTGATGTTAGTGGATGCGCTGACCCGCTCCATGAACGTGCCAACGGTTAACCTGGGGATGGCGCTGGGTCTGCCAGCTATTACCGACACCTGGCAGAAGCTGGGCGTGGCGAAGGATCAGCTTCATCCGGTTCCGGCGATGATTCTGGGGGCACTGAACCTGACGCCAATCGAAGTGGCGCAGGCGTTCCAGACCATCGCCAGCGGCGGTAACCGCGCACAGCTTTCCGCGCTGCGTTCGGTGATTGCCGAAGATGGCTCGGTGCTGTATCAGAGCTTCCCGCAGGCAGAACGCGCCGTTCCGGCACAGGCGGCCTATATGACGCTGTGGACCATGCAGCAGGTTGTCCAGCGCGGCACCGGTCGTCAGCTGGGCGCGAAATATCCAGGCCTGCATCTGGCGGGTAAAACTGGGACCACCAACAACAACGTCGATACCTGGTTTGCCGGTATTGATGGCCGTGAAGTGGTGATCACCTGGGTTGGCCGCGATAACAACCAGCCGACGAAGCTGTACGGTGCGAGCGGTGCGATGTCGATTTACCAGCGTTATCTGGCAAATCAGTCCCCGGTGCCGTTGAATCTGGTGGCGCCAGAAGACATCGTGGATATGGGTGTTGATGGTTCCGGTAATTTTGTCTGCGGTGGTGGGGTGCGTACCTTGCCGGTATGGACAACAAATCCGGACTCACTTTGCCAGCAGGCTCAGCCCGAGCAGCCTTCGGGTAATCCGTTCGATCAATCTTCTCAACAACAGCCGCAGCAGCAGCAATCACAGCCGCAGCAGCAAAATGAGAAGAAAGACAGTGACGGTGTAGCCGGATGGATTAAGGATATGTTCGGCGGTAATTAATTTAAGCATTTACTGTAAAAGCCTGCGTAAATTGCAGGCTTTTTTTATGATATTTAAAAATAATAAATCTCACTGACTTATTTTCTAAATTTATGGTTTAAATTTTGATTAAGTTGCTTTTAATTATAATTAAGGCGGGTGTTTTATTCTTTAAAACAACGAGTTATGTGGATTTTGATATTTGTCATGGTGATGATAGATAGACATTAACCTTATTGCGAATATAGAATCCCGCCGACCAAGGGTCTTTCAGGCAAGGGATTTGCTCTGTTGTATAGCCTTCGCATATTCAGAAGTGAATTAGTCTTACCTGCATATATCCCGCCAAACACATCTCACTAAAACATATGTAAGGAATACAATATGTCTAAAAAAATGATTTCTCGTATCCTGATTTCCGGCGTATTAGCAGCCGTTGCTGCTCCAGCGCTGGCTGTTGATACCGGAACAATTACGTTTAATGGAAAAATCGTTGCTGATACCTGTGCGGTAGATGTAAACGGTGCAACAACGAATAGTACTGTGAAATTTAACAACCTTTCTCAGACTTCTTTTGGTTCAGATAAAACCGTTGGTGATAAACAACCTCTGGCATTAACTATCACCAAATGTGATTCCGCGATTAAAAACCTGAACGTGACCTTTGCCGGTACCCGTATTAGCGGTTACGACGATGAAGTTCTGCAACCAACCGGTGATGCGAAAAACGTCGGTATTCGTTTACTGCCAGAAGGCGGTTCTTCTTACGTGAAATTCGATGGTTCTGTACCGGACTCAGCGTCCAACAAAGCGAACGGTTCAAGCGTAGTATTTAATTACTCAGCTGAAGTTATTCAGATTGGTGCAGATGCGCCAACAGCGGGTGATTACTCTGCTCAGGCGACTTACACCCTGATTTATCGCTAATACGTGAGTCAATACTGGCCCGGATGGGCCAGTTATTTCAATGGAATGAAACTGATGAAACGCTATACCTCGATATTGTCTCTTTTGTTAATTTTATACTCCGGCCTGTCTCAGGCAGGTGTTGTGGTGGGTGGAACTCGCATTATTTATCCTGCCAGCGAACCTGAAGTACAGGTAACGCTAAAAAATACCGATAACGACAAACGTTATTTGGTTCAAAGCTGGGTCAGTAATCTTGACGACAGCAAAGCACCTTTTGTTATTACGCCGCCTATTTATAAACTGGAAGAAAGCCGCCAGACGCTTTTACATGTGGTTTATACCGGGGCAAATACGGCGTTACCGCAGGATCGTGAATCCTTATTTATCATGAATGTTAAGTCTGTTTCTGCACTTCCTGAAGAGCTCAAAAACAGCAACACTCTGCAATTTGCGATCAAAAGTAAAATAAAACTGTTTTACCGTCCTTCTGCGTTAAATGGCAAATCAGCAAATAGTGCCTGGGAATCGCTGACGTTCAAACGCGTAAATAATCAGCTAGTTGTTAAAAATCCAACGCCATTTTATGTCACGTTCGGCCAGTTATCGCTGGGCGGAAAAGATATCACGCCTGTTAAAAATCAGAGCGCGCCTACGGCATTAACCATGATGGTTGCCCCATTTAGCGAGCAAAGCTTCGCTATCCCCGCAAACGCGAAAGGGCAGCTGAAGTGGAATGCTATCAATGATTTTGGTGCCGAGACCGAACTGCGTAAGCAAAGTTTGTGATTTTAGCCTGAAAAATTATTAATTTATTGGTGCGGATTATGTTCCCTTTGAATAGTTTACGTCCTTTTACTGTTAGAGCTCTCGCGCTGGCGATATCTGCGGCGGTCTATCCTGTCTATGCAGAGGACTATTTTAATATTCGCGCTCTCGAAACTGAAACTCCGCTTGAAAACTCCGGCGCCCTGGAGGCTTTCCTCCATAACAATGGGCTGGTGCCTGGCCGTTATCTGACATCGATTGTCTGGGATCAGGATGTCCTTGATAAGCGAAATATCGACTACGTGCTGTCCGCGGATAATAAAAAACTTCTGCCACAGTTTACTAAAAGCGAGCTGCGCGACCTTGGCGTCAAAGTTGACAATATTCCTCGGTTAAAAGAGGAAGACGACAGCGCGATGGTCTCTGACATTAGCGCGTTTGTACCCGATGCACGCTATGACTTCAACGCTGACAGCCACGTGTTGCAGTTACGCATCCCGCAGATTTATCGCAATAACCATATTTCGGGCGAAACCTCGCCGAAGAACTGGGATGACGGCGTGCCTGCTTTGTGGACAAGCTACTACGTTTCAGGAAGTCGTCAGACGACGAACGGGCAGGCTGCGTCCTCACAGTGGGCCAGCTTCAGTTCTGGCCTGAACCTGGGCCCGTGGCGTTTGCTCAACTCGACCAACTGGAACAGCGATTCCGGCGCGCAGTCGATCAGCACAGCGCTGGAACGTGACATTAAATCCCTGCGCAGTCAGCTTGCTATCGGGCAAACCTACACCAGCGGAGAACTCTTCGACAGCGTGCAGATGACGGGCGTGAAGCTTGAAAGCGACACCAACATGCTGCCGAGCGGCCTGCAAGGCTTTGCGCCGGTGGTGCGTGGTATTGCGGCGAGCGATGCAAAAGTGACGGTTAAGCAAAACGGCTACACCATTTATCAGACCAACGTTTCGCCTGGTCCCTTCGAAATCCGCGATCTTTCGCAGGTAACGGCGGGTGCCGATCTTGAAGTTACCGTACGGGAAGCCGACGGCTCAGAGCGGCATTTTATTCAGGCCAGTTCTTCCGTTCCCGTAATGCTGCGTGAAGGTGCCTGGAAATATAGCTTCGCCGCGGGGAAATTCCGCGATGCAGATGCGCGTGAAGAACCCGAGTTTGGTCAAAGCACGGCGGTCTTTGGCTTACCTTACGGTATTACGCTGTATGGGGGAGCACAGGGCGCCTCTATGTACTATGCAGGGTTGATCGGGATTGGTGCCGATCTTCACAGTATGGGTTCGATCTCTATGGACCTGACAGCCGCCAAAGCAGATTTGGGCAACGGGCGCGATCCGTCTAGCGGTCAGTCCTGGCGTGCGCAGTTTGCAAAAGACTTCCCGGCAACCGATACCACGGTGACGCTGGCGAGCTATCGTTACTCAACGTCCGGGTTCTATACCTTCCAGGAAGCGCTGGATCAGCGCAGCAGCTATTCTAGTGACGATGATTTCTATAATTATCGTAATACGAATAACCGCCGCAGCCGTTTGCAGCTTAACCTTTCGCAATCGCTACAGTCCTGGGGCACGATTTATGCTAATGCTTATCAGCAGGACTACTGGGGTCTAAGTGGTCACGAGCGCAGCATCGCTGTGGGGTATAGCAGTAACTGGCGCAATATTAACTGGTCAGTTAACTACAACCTGACGAAGTCGCCCTCAACCAACGACGACCAGCAGCTTTCTTTCACCGTTAACGTTCCCCTGGCGAGATTCCTGCCAAACGCCTGGGCAAGCTATAACGTGACGTCGGTAAAAAAAGGTTCAACCACGCACCAGGCTGGTATCAGCGGTACGTTGCTGGAAGATAATAATTTGACCTACAACTTCCAGCAGACTTACGACAATAAGAATGATGGCAATGGGGCCTATTTATCGTCCCGCTATCGTAGCTCTATGGGCGATTTTTCCACCAGCTACAGCTACAAGAAAGATAACAAGCAGTGGAGCTACAGCGCCCAGGGGTCAGTTGTGGCCCATCCACATGGCGTCACCCTGGGGCAGTCAGTACAGAGCGCCTTCGGGGTTGTACACATCGACGGCGGGGATGACGTGAAGGTGCAAAACTCACAGGGTATTTATACCGATCGCTGGGGCAACGCCATTGTCCCTTATATGACGCCTTATCGCCGTAATAGCGTGGTGGTGAACACCCGCGGGCATGAAAATATCGATATTCAGGATGCTTCTCTTGATGTGATCCCAACGAAAGGAGCGGTGGTTGCTGCTGATTTTTCAGCACGTTCCGGCAAGCGTGGGTTGATTACGCTGAAGTGGGGTCAGAGCTATGTACCTTTCGGCGCAGTGCTCAGTATGGAAGACGTAACTGCCATTGTGGGTGATGACGGAGAGGTTTACCTGACCGGACTCAAAGGCACGCAGACGTTTACCGTGCAATGGGGTGAGGGTTCCGATAAACGCTGCTCAGGAAAAGTGGTTACGCCGCAGGATGCTAAAGCGCGTTTACTGGCGATGACCGTGACCTGTCAATAACTCATGGAGGAGTTAAAAATGAATTTAAAATGGGATTACATGACAAGAACCTTGCAAGTGATTGCTTTGCTTGTACTTTCTCTCTTCGCATCACCGCTTTGGGCTAAATGTAGTTTTACAAGTGGTTCGAAAGCAATATTTATCTTTAATATTCCGTCAATTACTGTTCCGCAGGATGCTCGCCCTGGCACGGTATTGTATTCCGGGAATCTTACCTCAGCGAACAGCAGGCTTGACTGCACGTCCTCCGGGAAGATATGGCAAGGCTATAAGTCGTTATATGATTCAGATTACGTTTCAGATAACCCGTTAATTGGAGTCTATGCCACTAATGTTCCCGGGGTTGGTATACGGGCGACCTGGGTTAATACAGGCAGTGCAACCTTTGCCAATGGAAGTTACATCAAGCCCTACGCTTTAGGTACCTCAAAAGTCGAAGATATGCCCTATAGCCTGACGTTTAATGCACTTGTGGAATTGGTCGTCACCGGGCCAGTTCAATCGGGAGACATTGATGTCGCCTCTTTGCAAGCACAGTGGGTTTATGATGGTACGGAAGTGGCTGTAATAACGTTTGTTGGCTCAACCATTAATGTGGCTAGCACAAGTTGCGATCTGGTTGAAAAAGACCTTGTCGTTAACCTGAGGCCGATCAACACGGATGATTTTGTTTTTAACGCGGCAACCGGGGTGACAAACGATCCCTTTTATATTGAATTGGCTAACTGTAATGCCGGGATTTCGGTTGATTTAACATTCAGCAGTTCTGGCTCAAGCGGCCTGGTTGATAACTACACTCTCGCAAACAGCACCGGGGCGAATATGGCGCAGGGCGTTGGCATTCAGATGATCGGGATCAACAAGAATATAGTGGAGTTCAATAAAGCTTATATCGTCAAGTCAAAAACGGTGGAAGGGGACTCTATCAGGCTTCCCTTTACGGCTCGCTATGTAAAAACCGGTGATATCGTTCCTGGTCTTGTCAACGCCATCGCAACCTTCGAAGTCAACTACCGTTAACCTTTTAAGGGCCTGAGTTTTTCAGGCCTTTTTTATTTTTATAACCCCTTTCACCAAAAAATTAACGCACTATTTTCATCTGGTTATTTCTTAAACCCTCAATGATTCCAGGGCGGCATACTGCTTGCTTTGCCGCCAGCCTTTCGCATATTATTCTCCGGGCATAATAATAATTCTCGTTTACGTTTTCATTCACGCTTTCATCAGAGAACTACCAATGGCGCTTTCAAAAACTGCTCAGCCAGTCAATACCTCGCTGCGTAAACTCGCAGTGGTTGTAGCTACAGCGGTTAGCGGCATGTCTGCATTTGCTCACGCTGCCGATAAACCAAAAGAAGAAACCATCACCGTTACCGCAGCACCGGCTGCCCAGGAAAGTGCCTGGGGACCGGCGGCAACGATCGCGGCGAGGCAATCCGCGACCGGGACCAAAACCGATACCCCAATTCAAAAGGTGCCACAGTCTATTTCCGTGGTCACTGCCGAAGAGATGGCGCTCCATCAGCCGCGCTCTGTTAAAGAAGCTCTGAGCTATACACCTGGCGTCGCGGTAGGAACGCGCGGTGCATCCAACACCTACGACTATCTTGTTATTCGCGGTTTCGCTGCTGATGGCCAGAGCCAGAATAACTACCTCGACGGTATGAAGATGCAGGGCAACTTCTATAACGACGCGGTAATAGACCCTTATATGCTGGAGCGCGCCGAAATTATGCGTGGTCCGGTTTCCGTTCTGTACGGAAAAAGCAGCCCAGGCGGTTTACTGAACATGGTCAGTAAGCGCCCAACCACCGAGCCGCTGAAAGAGATCCAGTTCAAAGTGGGCACGGACAGTCTGTTCCAGACCGGCTTTGATTTTAGCGATGCCATCGACGATGACGGCGTTTACTCTTACCGCTTAACGGGCGTAGCGCGCTCTAACAATGCGCAGCAGCAGGATAAAGGCGAGCAGCGCTACGCTATCGCGCCGTCTTTCTCCTGGCGTCCTGATGACAAGACGAACTTTACCTTCCTCTCTTATTTCCAGAACGAACCTGAAACGGGCTACTACGGCTGGTTGCCAAAAGAGGGGACGGTTGATCCGCTGCCAAATGGCGATCGTCTGTCGACCGACTTCAATGAAGGCGCGAAGAACAACACCTATTCCCGTAACCAGAAAATGGTGGGATATAGCTTCGACCACGCGTTCAACGATACCTTTACCGTGCGTCAGAACCTGCGTTTCGCTGAGAACAAAACCTCGCAAAACAGCGTTTACGGCTATGGCGTTTGCTCCGATCCGGCCAACGTTTACAGCAAGCAGTGTGCGGCGTTAGCCCCGACGGACAAAGGCCACTACCTGGCACGTAAATACGTCGTTGATGATGAAAAGCTGCAAAACTTCACCGTAGATACCCAGTTGCAGAGCAAGTTTGCGACCGGCGAAGTGGACCACACCCTGCTGACCGGCGTTGACTTCATGCGTATGCGTAACGACATCAACTCCTGGTTCGGTTACGACGACTCTGTGCCGCTGTTAGATCTCTACCATCCGGTTAACAGCGACTTTGATTTCGGCTCTAAAGATCCGGCAACCTCAGGCGCGTACCAGATCCTCAACCGCCAGAAACAAACCGGCCTGTACGTTCAGGATCAGGCGCAGTGGGATAAAGTTCTGGTCACGCTGGGCGGTCGTTATGACTGGGCCGATCAGGAGTCCTACAACCGTGTGGCGAACACCACGTCTAAGCGTGATGATAAGCAGTTCACCTGGCGCGGCGGTGTTAACTATCTGTTTGATAACGGTGTAACTCCGTACTTCAGCTACAGCGAATCCTTCGAACCGGCTTCTCAGACCGACGCGCAGGGCAAACTGTTCGCGCCGTCTAAAGGCAAGCAGTACGAAGCGGGCGTGAAGTACGTGCCGAGCGATCGTCCGATCGTGATCACCGGTGCGGTATACCAGCTGACCAAATCTAACAACCTGATGGGCGATCCTGCGGGATCATTCTTCTCGGTTGAAGGCGGCGAAATCCGCTCCCGTGGCGTTGAGCTGGAAGCGAAAGCGGCACTGTCTGCGAGCGTTAACGTGGTGGGTTCTTATACCTACACCGAAGCTGAGTACACTACCGACACCAACTATAAAGGCAACACGCCAGCGCAGGTGCCTAAACATATGGCATCCCTGTGGGGCGATTACACCCTTTATGACGGGGCGCTCTCTGGCCTGACGCTCGGTACCGGCGTTCGTTACACCGGCTCCAGCAAAGGCGATCCGGCGAACACCTTCACCGTGGGCAGCTACACCCTGGTGGATGCGCTGGTCCGATACGATCTGGCGCGTGTGGGCATGGCAGGATCTAACATTGCCCTTCACGTGAACAACCTGTTCGATCGTGAGTATGTTGCGAGCTGCTTTAACACCTACGGATGCTTCTGGGGCGCAGAACGTCAGGTTGTTGCGACAGCGACCTTCCGCTTCTAATCTCTCTTTGGGCACGACTTTCGTGCCCTTTTTACTAAGTTGGCTGACATGCAGGATAACAAAACGCAATCCGACACCACCTTTGCGCTCAACAATCTCTCATTTCGCGTACCCGGGCGCACCCTGCTGCACCCGCTCTCTCTGACGTTCCCCGCGGGTAAAGTGACCGGCCTGATTGGTCACAACGGTTCCGGTAAATCCACGCTTCTCAAAATGCTTGGCCGCCATCAGCCCCCTTCCGAGGGCGACATCCTGCTGGACGGACAACCCCTGGAGAGCTGGAACAGTAAAGCTTTTGCCCGCAAGGTAGCCTATCTGCCGCAGCAGCTGCCGCAGGCGGAAGGGATGACGGTGCGCGAGCTGGTGGCGATTGGGCGTTATCCGTGGCACGGTGCGCTAGGACGTTTTGGTGTCGCCGACCGGGAGAAGGTAGAAGAGGCCATCTCGTTGGTAGGTTTAAAACCGCTGGCGCACCGCCTGGTGGATAGCCTCTCCGGCGGCGAGCGTCAGCGCGCGTGGATTGCGATGCTGGTGGCCCAGGACAGCCGCTGCCTGCTGCTCGATGAACCTACTTCTGCGCTGGACATTGCCCATCAGGTCGACGTTCTCGCCCTGGTACATCGCCTAAGCCAGCAGCGAGGCCTGACGGTGATCGCCGTTTTACACGATATCAATATGGCCGCCCGTTACTGCGACTACCTTGTGGCCCTGCGCGGCGGTGAAATGATCGCGCAAGGCACGCCGTCTGAACTGATGCGCAGCGACACGCTGGAGCACATCTACGGTATTCCTATGGGGATTTTGCCTCACCCTGCCGGGGCTGCACCGGTGAGCTTTGTGTACTGATGCTGGATTCCACTTTGATTACGCGTCGTCGCCTGCTGACGGCGATGGCGCTCTCGCCGCTGCTGTTAAAAATGCACACCGCGCGCGCGGCGGCCGTCAATCCTGACAGGATTGTGGCGCTGGAATGGCTGCCCGTTGAGCTGATGATGGCGCTGGGCGTCACCCCCTACGGCGTTGCCGATATCCCGAACTACAACATGTGGGTGAACGAGCCAAAGCTGCCCGCGTCGGTGATCGACATCGGCCTGCGCACCGAACCCAATCTTGAACTGCTCACCCAGATGAAGCCCTCGTTTCTGTTCTGGTCTGCCGGATATGGCCCTTCGGAAGAAATCATGGCGCGTATCGCGCCCGGCCGTGGATTCTCCTTCAGCGACGGCAAAAAGCCGCTGACGATGGCGCGCAGCTCCATTAACGAGATGGCGCAGTTTTTAAATAAAGAGGCGGCGGCGAAACGCCACCTCGACGAATTCGACGCGCTGATTGACTCCCTTAAGCCGCGCTTTGCCCACCGGGGCGACCGTCCGCTGCTGATGGTCACGCTGCTGGATGCCCGCCACATGCTGGTGTTTGGTCATAACTGCCTGTTTCAGGAAGTGCTTGATAGCTTTGGTATTCGTAACGCCTGGGAAGGGGAGATGACCTTCTGGGGCAGCACCACCGTGGGTATCGATCGCCTGGCGGCCTTCCGCGACGTGGATGTGCTGTGCTTCGATCATGGTAACGAGCGCGAGATGCAAACCCTGATGGCGACGCCGCTCTGGCAGGCGATGCCCTTCGTGCGCGAGCAGCGGTTCCAGCGCGTGCCGGCGGTATGGTTCTACGGCGCAACGCTCTCTGCCATGCACTTTGCCCGGGTGCTGGACGGCGCGCTGGGAGGCAAAGCATGAGCACGCGTATCGCACGTTTCCCGGCGCTATTATTGACGTTGCTTTTCGTCGTGGCGCTGGCGCTGACCTGGTTCAACCTGTCGACGGAGCTGCCGCGCGGGCAGTGGAGTAGCGCCATTGCCGCGCCGGATATCGACAATATTCAGCAGATGCTGTTCCACTACAGCCTCCTGCCGCGACTGGCGATTTCGCTGCTGGTCGGTGCCGGATTAGGGCTGGTGGGCGTGCTGTTCCAGCAGGTTTTACGTAACCCGCTGGCAGAGCCGACCACGCTTGGCGTCGCGACGGGCGCGCAGCTTGGCATTACCATTACCACGCTGTGGGCGCTGCCCGGGGCGTTAACCTCGCAGTTTGCTGCCCTTGCGGGCGCCTGCGTGGTGGGCGCGCTAGTGTTCGGCGTCGCCTGGGGCAAGCGGCTTTCCCCGGTGACGCTGATCCTCGCCGGTCTGGTGGTGAGCCTCTACTGCGGCGCGATCAACCAGTTGCTGGTGCTGTTCCATCACGATCAGCTGCAAAGCATGTTCCTGTGGAGCACCGGCACGCTCACCCAGACCGACTGGACGGTGGTGCAGCGCCTGTGGCCGCAGCTCATTGGCGGCGTGGTGCTGACCCTGCTGCTGCTGCGCCCATTAACGTTAATGGGGCTGGATGACGGCGTGGCGCGCAACCTGGGGCTGGCGCTGTCGCTGGCCCGTCTGGCGGCGCTGACGCTGGCGATCGTGCTCAGCGCCCTGCTGGTCAACGCGGTGGGGATTATTGGCTTTATCGGCCTCTTTGCGCCGCTGCTGGCGAAAATGCTCGGCGCGCGGCGTCTGCTGTCGCGTCTGATGCTGGCCCCGCTGATTGGGGCGCTGATCCTCTGGCTTTCCGATCAAATCATTCTCTGGCTGGCGCGGGTGTGGATGGAAGTCTCCACCGGCTCGGTAACGGCGCTGATCGGCGCGCCGCTGCTGCTGTGGCTGCTGCCGCGCCTGCGCAGCATGAGCGCCCCGGCGATGGATGCGGGCGATAAAGCCTACGTCGAACGCCAGTCCGTTCTCTGGTTTAGCCTGGCCGGACTTGCCGTGCTGGCTATCGCCGCGTTTGCGGCGCTCTCGCTTGGCCGTGACGCGTCGGGCTGGCACTGGGCGACGGGGGATTTGCTCAACGAACTGATGCAGTGGCGCTGGCCGCGCATCGCCTCCGCGCTGATTGCCGGGATGATGCTGGCGGTCGCGGGCTGCATTATTCAGCGTTTAACCGGTAACCCGATGGCAAGCCCGGAAGTGCTGGGGATCAGCTCCGGCGCGGCGTTTGGCGTGGTGCTGATGCTCTTTCTGGTGCCGGGCAATGCGTTTGGCTGGCTGATGCCTGCCGGGAGTATCGGCGCGGCGGCGACGCTGACGATCATCCTGATCGCCTCCGGGCGCGGCGGGTTCTCGCCGCACCGAATGCTGCTTGCCGGAATGGCGCTCAGCACCGCCTTTACCATGCTGCTGATGATGTTGCAGGCCAGCGGCGATCCGCGAATGGCGCAAATCCTCACCTGGATCTCAGGCTCGACCTACGGCGCGACCGAAAGTCAGGTGATCCATACCGGAATAGCGATGATTGTGCTGCTGGCAATCGTGCCGCTGTGCCGCCGCTGGATGACCATTCTGCCGCTCGGCGGCGAAACCGCGCGTGCCGTCGGAATGGCGCTGACCCCTGCGCGCGTTGGCCTGCTGCTGCTGGCGGCCTGTCTGACGGCCACGGCGACGATGACCATCGGGCCGCTGAGTTTTGTCGGGTTAATGGCGCCGCATATCGCCAGAATGATGGGGTTCCGCAGAACAATGCCGCATATCGTGGTGTCTGCGCTGACCGGGGGCGTGATGCTGGTGTTTGCGGACTGGTGCGGAAGGATGGTGTTGTTCCCGTATCAGATCCCGGCAGGACTGCTGTCGACCTTTATCGGAGCACCGTACTTTATCTATCTGTTGAGAAAGCAGAGCCGGTAATAAAAGTAAACGGCAATCCGTAGATTGCCGTTTTAGGATTTGCACCCTCTCCCCGTGGGAGAGGGCCGGGGTGAGGGCACCAGACCGCACGTACCTTAGAGCTTAGCAAACACCTTACGCGCCGCGTCAATGGTGTTATTAATGTCTTCTTTGCTGTGCGCTACGGACATAAAGCCCGCTTCGAACGCTGACGGTGCCAGGTACACGCCTTCTTCCAGCATCAGGTGGAAGAAGCGCTTGAAGCGTTCAACGTCGCACTTCACCACGTCCTGATAGCAGGTCACGGTTTTGGCATCGGTGAAGAAAATCCCGAACATCCCGCCAACGTGGTTCACCACCAGCGGAACGCCGGTCTCTTCTGCCGCGTTTAACAGGCCGTTTGCCAGCTGTGCGGTCAGGTCAGACAGGGTTTCGTGGATCCCCGGCAGCGCCACTTCGGTCAGACAGGCGAAGCCCGCCGCCATCGCAATCGGGTTACCGGAGAGCGTGCCCGCCTGATAAACCGGGCCGGTTGGCGCCAGCGCGTCCATTACCTCTTTGCGGCCACCAAACGCGCCGACCGGCATACCGCCGCCGATAATTTTACCCAGGCAGGTGAGGTCAGGCTCAACGTCGTAGTAAGATTGCGCACCCGCGAGGGCCACGCGGAAGCCGGTCATCACTTCGTCGATAATCAGTAGCGCGCCGAACTCATCGCACAGGGCGCGCAGGCCCGGCAGGAAATCAGGCTGCGGCGGGATGCAGTTCATGTTGCCCGCGACCGGCTCAACGATGATACAGGCCACCTCCTGCGGATACTGCTCGAACGCTTCGCGCACGGTATTCAGGTCGTTATAGGTGCAGGTGAGGGTATGTTTCGCGAAATCAGCAGGCACGCCCGGGGAGTTAGGCTGGCCGAGGGTCAGCGCGCCGGAACCGGCTTTTACCAGCAGGCAGTCGGCGTGGCCGTGGTAACAGCCCTCAAATTTGATGATTTTGTCGCGCCCGGTAAAGCCGCGCGCAAGGCGGATTGCGCTCATGGTGGCTTCGGTACCGGAGTTAACCATACGCACCATGTCCATCGTCGGAACCAGTTCGGTCACCAGCGCCGCCATTTTCACTTCCATCTCGGTCGGCGCGCCGAAGCTCAGGCCGCGCTGCGCGGCTTCGATGACCGCATTGCGAATGGAAGGGTGGTTGTGGCCCAGCACCATCGGCCCCCAGGAGCCAACGTAATCGATATAGGCTTTGCCATCGACATCATACAGATACGCGCCATCAGCACGTTCGATGAACAGCGGCGTGCCGCCTACGCCGGTGAAGGCGCGAACCGGTGAGTTCACGCCACCCGGAATAAGCTCGCGGGCTGCGCTGTAGAGGTTTTCAGACTTGCTCATGGCATCGTTCCTGGTTCGTATAAAATGATTAAGCGCACTATTCTAAGTGATCCGCGAAGGGTTATGAAATTTTTGCCCCGGTAATGTACAAACAATTGTTAAGGATTTTTCACGATACAGCCCGACGTGCTCTGGTAAAATCCTCCCGGAAATTTGTATGACGAAAAGAACAGGCGATGAAAGTAGATCCTTCCTCCTTTGAAGAACAACAGTTTTCGCGCGCGCAGCGACGCATCAGCATCCGACGCCTGTTGAACCGCGACAAAACGCCGCTGGCTATTTTGCTGGCGGCAGCGGTGGTCGGCAGCGTGGCCGGGCTGGTGGGCGTGGCGTTTGAAAAAGCGGTCAACGTGGTGCTCAACTGGCGTATCGGCACGGTCGCGGGCTATGCCGATAGCGAATGGCTGGTGTGGGTGATGGCGTTCGGGCTGTCGGCGCTGTTCGCGATGGTCGGCTATTTTCTGGTCCGCAAATTCGCCCCGGAAGCGGGCGGCTCCGGCATCCCGGAAATAGAAGGCGCGCTTGAAGAGCTGCGTCCGGTGCGCTGGTGGCGAGTGATCCCGGTGAAATTTATCGGCGGCATGGGCACGCTCGGGGCGGGCATGGTGCTGGGGCGCGAAGGGCCAACGGTGCAGCTCGGCGGTAACGTCGGGCGGATGATTGGCGATCTGTTCCGAATGCGCAGCGCGGAGGCGCGCCATACCCTGCTGGCGACCGGCGCCGCCGCCGGGCTTTCCGCCGCGTTCAACGCGCCGCTGGCGGGGATCTTGTTCATCATTGAAGAGATGCGCGCCCAGTTCCGCTACAACCTGATCTCCATTAAGGCGGTCTTTACCGGCGTGATCATGTCGAGCATCGTGTTCCGCCTTTTCAACGGTGAAGGGGCGGTGATCGAGGTCGGCAAGCTGACCAACGCGCCGGTGAACACGCTCTGGCTCTATCTGATCCTCGGGATGATTTTCGGCGTGGTCGGCCCGCTGTTTAACACCCTGATCCTGCGCGCGCAGGATATGTTCCAGCGCATTCACGGCGGCAATACGACCAGGTGGGTGCTGCTGGGCGGCCTGCTCGGCGGGATGTGCGGCGTGCTCGGGTTTATCGAACCCAATGCCGCAGGCGGCGGCTTTGGGCTGATCCCTATCGCGGCGGCGGGCAATTTCAGCGTCGGTCTGCTGCTGTTTATGTTTATTTCCCGGGTGGTGACGACGGTGCTCTGCTTCTCCTCCGGCGCGCCGGGCGGGATCTTCGCCCCGATGCTGGCGCTGGGAACTCTGCTGGGTACCGCCTTCGGCATGGCGGCGGCGGTCAGTTTCCCGGCCTATCACCTGGATGCCGGTACCTTTGCCGTTGCGGGAATGGGGGCGCTGCTGGCGGCCTCTCTGCGCGCGCCGCTGACCGGGATCGTGCTGGTTCTGGAGATGACCGACAATTACCAGCTCATTTTGCCAATGATCATTACCTGTCTCGGCGCGACACTATTAGCCCAGTTCCTGGGTGGAAAACCGCTATACTCCACCATCCTTGCACGTACCCTGGCGAAGGCTGAAGCTGAACAAGCCATCAAGCAGAATACTTGAATGAATTACCAGGGTATTAGATAATGACAACAAGAATTGGGCGATTTTTACCCAACAGCAGTATTCATGGGAGCATAAGATGAGTGATGACGTAGCGCTGCCGCTGGAATTTACCGAAGCAGCAGCCAATAAAGTAAAAACCCTGATTGCCGACGAAGACAATCCCGATCTGAAACTGCGCGTGTATATCACGGGCGGCGGTTGCAGCGGCTTCCAGTACGGTTTTACCTTCGACGACCAGGTGAACGATGGCGATATGACCATTGAGAAACAGGGCGTTGCGCTGGTGGTTGACCCGATGAGCCTGCAATATCTGGTGGGCGGTGCGGTGGATTACAGCGAAGGGCTGGAAGGTTCTCGCTTTATCGTGACCAACCCGAACGCGACAAGCACCTGCGGATGTGGTTCTTCGTTCAGCATCTAAGCCTGAATGCGGATTGTAGGCCCGGTTAGCGAAGCGCCACCGGGCTTATAAACGACGCCTATCTTGAATGTTCATCCAGCGCAAACGTCGGCAGCTTCAGATGCCAGCGTATCGCCGCTAAACGAATGGCCAGCGTGACCACCATTCCCAGCATCGCCGCGTTTTCCAGCGGAACCGCAAAGGTGTAATACGCCGTGGCGTGGACTATTCCGCCCACAATGCAGGCCGTTGCGTAGATTTCCGTTCGCAGGATCATCGGCACTTCGCGCGCCAGAATGTCGCGAATAATCCCGCCGCCCACGCCGGTTAACACCCCCATGCAGATGGCGACCATCGGGCCGGTCCCTGCGTTGAAGGCTTTGTTGACCCCAATACCCACAAACACCGCCAGGCCGACGGCGTCCAGCACCGGAAGCACCCACTTTGGCAACCGGCGCGGCTGGCGCACCAGCACGATGGTCAACATGCAGGTGACCATCGCCACCACCAGATCGGTGGGATCTTTCACCCAAAATACCGGGCCGTGCGCCAGCGCCATATCGCGGATTGTTCCGCCGCCGACGGCGGTCACTACGCCCAGCACCAGCACGCCAAACGGATCCATGCGTAATTTCCCGGCGAGCAGAACGCCGGAGATAGCAAAAACGGCTGTGCCAAGAATATCCAGCCAATATACGAGCATCGTGAAATCCTCGAACTACGGGTCTATGTTAATGGTCTGTGTGTGACTGACTCTGCGCCAGAGCCGCGCAGAGCTGTTTTGCGGCGAGGATAATACGCGGGCCGGCACGTTCAAACCAGTCGCCGTTGAGCGGTATTACCGGAATTTTGAGTTGACCCTGCCAGAATTGTTCTATTTTAGGGATCTCTCCCGCATTTCCGACCACCACAATGGCCTGCGGCTGCCTTGCCAGAACCTGTTCCCGGCTGACCTGCGGCCACGGCACCCGGCTGGCGGCAAAGATATTTTCACCGCCGCACACCTCAAGCACCTGATTCTGGATAGAGCCTTTTCCGGTGGTAAACAGCGGCTGGCTGCCAAATTGCAGGAAGACGCGCTTTTTGGCGGGGTTATCGTATTTCGCTTTTAGCGCGGCGTAGTCGCTCAGCAGGGTTTGCGCCGCGCGTTCGGCCTGTTGCGGGGCAGGGCTGTAGGGTGCTAAATCGCGCAGCGCCTGCGCCACCTGCTCGATGCTCACGGCATCAATCCACATCACCTTAATGCCAAGCGAGGTGAGTTGATTTACCTGCCGCTCCGCGTTGCCGCCGCGCCAGGCCAACACCACGTCGGGCTTAAGGGCCACGATGCGTTCAAGGTTCATCCCTTGCCAGGTTGACACCTGCTCGATACCGGCGGCCTGCGGGGGATAATCGGAAAAACTGCTCACGCCAACGGGAGTGATGCCAGCGGCGAAGGCCAGCTCGGTATTGGCGGGGGAGAGGGTGATCACACGCGGCACGGCGAGGAGCCATGCCGGTGCTAACAGAAGCAGGGCTGCGAGCGCCCTGAAAGCATATTTACCCACGCGCCAGCTTCTGCACCAGGGTTTCTACCATCACGGTAGACTGCTTCGCGGCCACCGCCAGGAACTCGTCAAAGCTCAGGTGGGACTGCTGGTCGGCCACGTCAGAGATGGCGCGAACCACCACAAACGGCACCTTAAAGTTATGGCAAACGTGCGCAATCGCCGTGGCTTCCATCTCAACGGCTACCGCCTGCGGGAAGTTATGACGGATTTTCGCCAGACCCACGGAACCGTTGATGAACGCGTCGCCGCTGACGATCAGACCGCGCACGGCGTTCAGGTTCAGCTCGGCAATGCAGCTTTCTGCGGCGGCAATCAGCTTGTCGTCCGCTTTAAAACCGGCCGGACAGCCCGGAAGCTGACCGTATTCGTAACCGAACGCGGTCACGTCGGCGTCGTGATAACGCGCTTCGTCAGAAACCACGATATCACCCACTTTCAGCGTCGGCGCCAGGCCGCCCGCAGAGCCGGTATTGATGATGACGTCTGGCTTGCAGCGTTCGAGCAGAAGCGTTGCCCCCAGCGCCGCCGCAACCTTACCGATGCCTGATTTCAGCAGAGCAACCTCAACGCCGTTCAGCTGGCCAGTGTAGATTTCACAGCCACCCAGAGACAGCGTCTGACGGTTCTCAATTTTGTCACGCAGCAGCGTAACTTCTTCTTCCATTGCACCAATAATGCCGATTTTCATAGATTTACTCGCGATGTGCCTTGTTAAGATGCATAGTCTATCATGCGCATAAGGGGAAACGCATTCTCAGGCGGGGGAGCACATGGCACCAATCGATTTTCGCACCAAGATTAACTGGCAGCGCCGTTTTCGCTCTCCACAGGGAGAGAAAAGTGAACATGAGATCCTGCGTATCTTTGAAAGCGATCGCGGGCGCATCATTAACTCTCCGGCGATCCGCCGTTTGCAGCAAAAAACCCAGGTGTTCCCGCTGGAGCGTAATGCGGCGGTGCGCACGCGGCTCACCCATTCCATGGAAGTTCAGCAGGTCGGGCGCTACATTGCGAAAGAGATCCTAAGCCGCCTCAAAGAGCAGCGCCTGCTCGAAACCTACGGCCTTGACGAGCTGACCGGCCCGTTTGAAAGCATCGTTGAGATGGCCTGCCTGATGCACGATATCGGCAACCCGCCGTTTGGTCATTTTGGCGAGGCGGCTATTAACGACTGGTTCAAACAGCGGCTTTTCCCGTCCGATGCCATCAGCCAGCCCCAGAGCGACGACCGCTGTATCGTCCGGGATTTGCGTCTGCGAGAAGGGGAAGAGGCGCTTAACGAGCTGCGGCGCAAGGTGCGTCAGGACCTCTGCCACTTCGAGGGTAACGCGCAGGGCATCCGGATGGTGCATACGTTAATGCGCATGAATCTGACGTGGGCGCAGGTGGGCTGCATTCTCAAATATACAAGACCGGCATGGTGGATGGGTGAACCGCCCGCCTCGCACAGTTATTTAATGAAAAAGCCCGGCTATTATTTATCCGAAGAGGCATATATTGAAAGGCTGCGTAAAGAACTTTCGCTGACGCCGAATGGCCGCTTCCCGCTCACCTGGATAATGGAGGCCGCCGACGATATTTCCTATTGCGTGGCCGATCTGGAAGACGCGGTCGAGAAAAGAATATTCAGCGTCGAGGAGCTTTATCAGCACCTTTATGAAGCCTGGGGAAATCATGAAAAAGGATCGCTGTTTGCGCAGGTGGTGGAAAATGCCTGGGAGAAATCCCGCTCAAATACCCTGAGCCGCAGTACGGAAGATCAGTTCTTTATGTATTTGCGGGTCAACACGCTAAATAAGCTGGTGCCCTACGCCGCCTCGCGCTTTATTGATAATCTGCCAGCGATTTATAGCGGCGAGTTTAACCACGCGCTGCTGGAGGACGACAGCGACTTCAGTCAACTGCTTGAATTATATAAGAGCGTAGCCGTGCGCCACGTCTTCAGCCACCCCGACGTTGAACAGCTGGAGCTACAGGGATATCGGGTGATCGGCGGACTGCTGGAAATTTACCGGCCATTACTGCAATTATCGACCGACGAATTTTGCGAGCTGGTGGAAAAAGAGCGGGTGCGCCGATTGCCGATTGAAACCCGGCTGTTTCATAAACTGTCGACCCGCCATCGTCTTGCTTATGTGGAGGCGATTAGCAAGATTGAGCGCGATTCTACCCAATGGCCGGTGCTGGAATATTATTATCGCTGCCGTCTTATTCAGGACTATATCAGCGGGATGACCGATCTCTATGCGTGGGATGAATACCGTAAGCTGATGGCCGTGGAATAATGTCTGAGTTTTGTAAAGACGACCAATAAATTTTTACTTTTTCCATAAACTTACTCCCGGAACTAAGCGGTATAAAACGAATCTGAGTAACACAGCAATTTTGCGTTATCTGTTAATCGAGATTAAGAAACATGAAAAAAACCACATTAGCAATGAGTGCACTGGCTCTGAGTTTAGGTTTAGCGCTGTCTCCTCTGACTGCTACCGCAGCCGAGACCGCGTCGTCGGCAGCAACCGCGCAGCAGATGCCGAGCCTGGCACCGATGCTCGAAAAAGTGATGCCATCGGTGGTGAGTATTAACGTTGAGGGCAGCACGACGGTCAACACGCCGCGTATGCCGCGCAACTTCCAGCAGTTCTTCGGCGACAACTCGCCGTTCTGCCAGGACGGTTCACCGTTCCAGAGCTCGCCGTTCTGTCAGGGCGGTGGCGCAGGGGATGACTCCCAGGGCGGCAACGGCGGCCAGCAGCAGAAATTCATGGCGCTGGGTTCCGGCGTCATTATTGACGCGGCCAAAGGCTATGTCGTCACCAACAACCACGTTGTCGATAACGCCAGCACCATTAAAGTACAGCTGAGCGATGGCCGTAAGTTCGACGCTAAAGTGGTCGGCAAAGATCCGCGCTCCGACATTGCGCTTATCCAGATCCAGGATCCGAAAAACCTGACGGCGATTAAGCTTGCCGACTCCGATGCGCTGCGCGTAGGTGATTACACTGTGGCGATCGGTAACCCGTTTGGTCTGGGCGAAACCGTGACCTCCGGGATTGTGTCCGCACTGGGTCGTAGCGGCCTCAACGCTGAAAACTACGAAAACTTTATCCAGACCGATGCGGCGATCAACCGTGGTAACTCCGGCGGCGCGCTGGTTAACCTTAACGGTGAGCTGATCGGTATCAACACCGCGATCCTGGCACCGGACGGCGGTAACATCGGGATCGGCTTTGCTATCCCAAGCAACATGGTGAAAAACCTGACGGCGCAGATGGTGCAGTACGGCCAGGTGAAACGCGGTGAGCTGGGGATCCTCGGCACCGAACTGAACTCAGAGCTGGCGAAAGCGATGAAAGTTGACGCCCAGCGCGGCGCGTTCGTAAGCCAGGTGATGCCGAACTCGTCGGCGGCGAAAGCGGGTATCAAGGCGGGTGATGTGATCACCTCCCTGAACGGTAAGCCAATCAGCAGCTTCGCCGCGCTGCGTGCGGAAGTCGGTTCTATGCCGGTGGGCAGCAAAATCTCCCTCGGTCTGCTGCGTGACGGTAAACCGGTGAACGTCAGCCTTGAATTGCAGCAGAGCAGCCAGAATCAGGTGGATTCCAGCTCTATCTTCAGCGGCATCGAAGGTGCCGAGATGAGCAACAAGGGCGACGATAAAGGCGTGGTGGTGAATAACGTGAAAGCGAATTCTCCGGCTGCCCGTATCGGCCTGAAAAAAGGCGATGTCATCATGGGCGCTAACCAGCAGCCGGTGAAAAACATCGCTGAACTGCGCAAAATTCTCGACAGCAAACCTTCCGTGCTGGCCCTGAATATTCAGCGCGGTGACTCCTCGCTCTACCTGCTGATGCAGTAATCCCCGCCAACCCCTGCCCGCCACCGGGCGGGGGTTTCTTTTTTCTGTGACCCTTTCCACAAGTCCATACTTCTCCCCCTCAGTTTGTGCATCCGCACAATGCAGCGCCGATCGAACTCCCCTATGCTTGAGCTCTGCTCAGAGGAGGGTTACATGGCTGGCTGGCATCTTGATACCAAAATGGCGCAGGATATCGTGGCGCGCACGATGCGCATCATCGATACCAATATCAACGTAATGGATGCCCGTGGGCGCATTATTGGCAGCGGCGATCGTGAGCGCATTGGGGAATTGCACGAAGGTGCGCTGCTGGTGCTCTCACAGGGACGCGTGGTGGATATTGACGATGCGGTCGCCAAACACCTTCACGGCGTCCGCCAGGGCATTAACTTACCCCTGCGTCTGGAGGGCGAAATCGTCGGCGTCATCGGCCTGACGGGCGAACCGGAATCGCTACGTAAATACGGCGAGCTGGTGTGCATGACGGCGGAGATGATGCTGGAGCAGTCGCGCCTGATGCATCTGCTGGCCCAGGACAGCCGCCTGCGTGAAGAACTGGTGATGAACCTGATCCAGGCAGAAGAACACACGCCCGCGTTGAGCGAGTGGGCGCAGCGTCTGGGGATCGACCTCAACCAGCCGCGCGTGGTCGCCGTCATTGAGGTGGACAGCGGCCAGCTCGGCGTCGACAGCGCGATGGCGGAGCTGCAACAGCTGCAAAACGCGCTCGCCACCCCGGAGCGTAACAACCTGGTGGCGATTGTGTCCCTGACCGAAATGGTCGTGCTGAAGCCCGCCCTGAATCAGTTTGGCCGCTGGGACGCGGAAGATCATCGCCGCCGCGTGGATCAGCTTATCGCGCGGATGAAAGAGAACGGCCAGCTGCGTTTTCGCGTCGCGCTGGGAAACTACTTCACCGGCCCCGGGAGCATCGCCCGTTCGTGGCGTACCGCGCGTACCACCATGATGGTGGGCAAACAGCGAATGCCGGAGAGCCGCAGCTATTTTTACCAGGATCTGATGCTGCCGGTGCTGCTCGACAGCCTGCGCGGCGGCTGGCAGGCCAACGAGCTGGCGCGTCCGCTGGTGCGCCTGAAAGCGATGGACAACAACGGCCTGCTGCGCCGCACCCTACAGGCGTGGTTTCGCCATAACGTGCAGCCGCTGGCAACCTCGAAGGCGCTGTTTATTCACCGCAATACGCTGGAGTATCGGCTTAACCGCATTTCAGAGCTGACGGGGCTGGATCTGGGGAATTTTGACGACAGGCTTTTGCTGTACGTGGCGTTACAGCTGGATGAGCAGAGATAAGAATTTCACCCTCTCCCTGTGGGAGAGGGCCGGGGTGAGGGCATCAGGCCGCACCTAACTTATTTGTTACGCGTTAACTTCTCAAGATCCGCTTCGATTTCGCTGATCTTATTGGTCACAACGCTTTCGAGATGACGCAGATCGTCAAGGATCTTACGCTTAAGATCGACTTCGGTACGATCGCGCTGGCAAATCTGATCGAGTTCATCAATCACATAGCGCAGGTTAGGGCTGATTTCCTGAACCTCTTTGTATCCCTGACCGACACCATCAGCCACAACGGTCTTACGCTGGCGTGGGTATTTAAACTTCACGCTTTTAGCGAAAAACTCTCCTTTGTCCTTGTGAAAATAGATTTTCAGAATATCGTTGTTCGCTTCCTGACGGAGGCTATAACGATCAATTTCATCAGGATTGGTAATGCCCAGACTTTTCAGATTATCGTACATAGCGGTACCTTTGAGCTCAACATAACCTTTGAATAATTAACGAAAAAATCTATTTTCGCCACCATCAGATATAAAAAAAGCGGGGTTGCCCCCGCTTTTTGTTATACCCGATTAGTCGATGGTGCGCAGCAGTTCGTTGATGCCCACTTTGCCACGCGTTTTCGCGTCGACTTTCTTCACAATCACCGCACAGTACAGGCTGTATTTGCCATCTTTCGACGGCAGGTTGCCGGATACCACCACGGAGCCAGCCGGAACGCGGCCGTAATGCACTTCGCCGGTTTCGCGGTCGTAAATACGGGTGCTCTGGCCGATGTAAACGCCCATAGAGATCACGGAGCCTTCTTCCACGATCACGCCTTCAACCACTTCGGAGCGTGCGCCGATGAAGCAGTTGTCTTCGATGATGGTTGGGTTAGCCTGGAGTGGCTCCAGAACGCCACCGATGCCGACGCCGCCGGACAGGTGAACGTTTTTACCGATCTGCGCGCAAGAACCCACGGTCGCCCAGGTGTCTACCATGGTGCCTTCATCCACGTAAGCACCGATGTTGACGTAGGATGGCATCAGCACGGTGTTACGCGCGATGAATGCGCCCTGGCGAACTGCCGCAGGCGGCACTACGCGGAAACCTTCTTTCTGGAAACGCGCTTCGTCATAATCGGCAAATTTCATTGGCACTTTATCGAAGTAGCGGCTTTCTGCTCCGTCGATAACCTGGTTATCGTTGATACGGAAAGAGAGCAGCACGGCCTTTTTCAGCCACTGATGAGTTACCCACTGACCGTCGATTTTCTCAGCCACACGCAGTGCGCCGGAATCCAGAAGGGAAATCACCTGGTTTACGGCTTCACGGGTAACGGTATCCACATTTGCCGGAGTGATCTCGGCGCGGCGCTCAAAAGCGGACTCAATAACGTTCTGTAACTGCTGCATTGTTTACTCTTTCCATTTCACTAAAAAAAACGTCACCCTTTATCGTTTGGATTGAGGGCTGCTGTCAACCGTTGTTGCACTTCAAGTTGCAGGTCATTATTAAGGGCACGCCGGTCGGCCGTAGCGATTATGAATAAATCTTCTACTCGCTCGCCAATGGTTGTAATTCTTGCCCCATGAAGCGAAATTCCCAGATCCGCAAACACCTGGCCGACGCGGGCGAGAAGCCCTGGCTGGTCCAGCGCGATCAGTTCGAGGAACGATTTTCGCTCGGTGTGGGTCGGCAGGAAATTGACCTCGGTATCCACCGTAAAGTGGCGCAGCTTCGCCGGCTGGCGACGCGGCTGCGGCGGCTGCCAGCTGTGCTGGGTAATCGCCTGCTCCAGACCAAACCGAATGCCTTCATGCCTGTCTGGCGACAGCGGGCTGCCGTCCGGCTCAAGCACAATAAAGGTATCCATTGCCATCCCGTCACGGGTCGTGAAGATCTGCGCGTCGTGAACGCTCAGGTTACGCCTGTCGAGTTCGGCACACACGGCGGCAAACAGGTAGGCGCGATCCGGGCTCCAGATAAAGATCTCCGTCCCGCCGCGCGTGGCCTGCGGGCTCAGCAGGATCAGCGGTTTCGACAGATCGTGCTTAAGCAGGTGGCGCGCGTGCCAGGCAAGCTGGTTCGGGCTGTGACGCACAAAGTAGTTGGCGCGACAGCGCGCCCAAATCTGATGCAACGCCTCTTCATTAATATTATCCATCCGCAGCAGCGCCAGCGCCTGAAGCTGGTGATGGCGAACGCGCTCGCGCATGTCCGGCGTATTTTGCATCCCGCGACGCAGCTGTTTCTCGGTGGCGAAATAGAGCTCGCGCAGCAGGCTCTGCTTCCAGCTGTTCCACAGCGTTTCGTTGGTGGCGCAAATATCCGCCACCGTCAGGCACACCAGATAGCGCAGGCGGTTCTCCGTTTGCACCTCTTTTGCGAACTGTTTAATCACCTCGGGATCCTGAATATCGCGACGCTGCGCCGTGACCGACATCAGCAGGTGGTTACGCACCAGCCAGGCAACTAGCTGGGTTTCGCGTGAATTCAGACCGTGCAGTTCGGCAAATTTCAGCACGTCCTGCGCGCCGAGAATTGAGTGGTCCCCGCCGCGCCCTTTGGCAATGTCGTGGAACAGCGCGGCGATCAGGATCAGCTCCGGGTGCGCCAGGCGCGGCCACAGCTCAACGCACAGCGGATGGCGCGAACGCGTCTCTTCCTGCGCGAAGCTTTCGAGCTTGAGCATCACGCGGATGGTGTGTTCATCCACCGTGTAGGCGTGGAAAAGATCGAACTGCATCTGCCCGACGATGTGCGACCACTGGGGCATATAGGCCCACAGCACGCTGTGGCGGTGCATGGGCAGCAGGCCACGGCGAACCGCGCCGGGATGGCGCAACATACTGAGAAACAGCGAGCGCGCTTCGGGTATGTAGCACAGCGGCTGGGTCAGGTGACGACGGGCATGGCGCAGATGGCGCAGGGTAGTGGAGTAGATGCCGGTGATGGTGCTGTTGCGCACCATGGTGTAGAACATTCGCAGGATCGCCTGCGGCTCGCGCATGAACAGCGTTTCATCGCGCAGATCGATAAGCGTGCCGCGCAGCTGGAATTCGTCATCGATCGCGCGCGGCTTTTCATCTTCGGTCAGGGCCAGGATCGCTTCGTCGAAGAGTTGCAGCAGCATGTGGTTCAGCTCGCCCACGCGGCGGGTGACGCGGAAGAAATCCTTCATCATCTGCTCGACCGGCTCGTTACCTTCGCCGCTGTAGTTCAGGCGCTGGGCAACGCTCAGCTGGCGGTCAAACAGCAGGCGGTTATCGTAGCGCGTCACCTCCAGATGCAGGGCAAAACGGATGCGCCACAGCAGGTGCAGGCACTCGTTCAGCTCGTTACGCTCGGCCTCGGTCAAAAAGCCGAAACCGACCATCTCGTCGAGCGACGTGGCGCCGAAATGGCGACGGGCGACCCATTGCAGGGTGTGGATGTCGCGCAGGCCGCCGGGGCTGCTTTTGATATCGGGTTCGAGGTTATAGCTGGTGCCGTGGTAGCGCTGGTGGCGCTGATTTTGCTCCTCGACCTTCGCGGCGAAGAACTTCTCAGACGGCCAGAAGCCGTCGCTGAAAATGTGCTTTTGCAGCTCCAGAAACAGGGCGACATCGCCAATCAGCAGGCGCGTTTCAATCAGGTTGGTGGCGACGGTCAGATCCGATAACCCTTCGAGCAGACACTCTTCCAGAGTACGCACGCTGTGCCCGACCTCCAGCTTCACGTCCCACAGCAGCGTGAGCAGCTCGCCGATTTTCTGCGCCCGATCGTCCGGCAGCTTTTTGCGGCTTAAGATCAGCAGGTCGATATCCGAAAGCGGATGAAGCTCACCGCGACCGTATCCCCCGACGGCAACCAGCGCCACGTCGCTTATCTGGCCGAAGCCGTAATCGATCCACAGACGTTGCAGAAGCTGGTCGATAAATTCGGTGCGCGCCTCAATAAGCTCTTCAGCCGAAATGCCCGCGTCAAACGCGCTGCCCAGCCAGCGCTGGAACGCGATCAGGTGCGCTTTGATATGGGCACAGGTCAGCTCCTGCGGCGGCCAGACGCCCGGGTTATCGGGCTGGTCGGGGAGGGTGGGAAGTGCAGTGTTAGCATACTGTTCGGGTAAGAGATTACTCATCGCGTGCCACCCATAAGAAAAAGCTATCGCCATTAAAAAAGCCGGCATTTGCCGGCTTTTTATTATTCAATGTTCGTCAGTATTGCCGGGATGGTGTCATCCTTGCGCAACGTCATAATTTCGCAGCCGTTGTCTGTTACCACAATAGTATGCTCGTACTGCGCAGACAAGCTTCTGTCTTTGGTTTTCACCGTCCAGCCATCTTTCATGGTGCGGATGCGGTAATCGCCGGAGTTAACCATTGGCTCGATGGTGAAGGTCATGCCTTTTTGCAGCACCACACCGCCGTCATCGGCATCATAGTGCAGAACCTGCGGCTCTTCGTGGAAGACGCGGCCAATGCCGTGACCGCAGTATTCGCGCACCACGGAGAAGCCTTCTGCTTCCACAAATTTCTGGATAGCCGCACCGATAGTGCGCAGGCGAATACCCGGCTTCACCATTTTCAGCGCCAGGTAGAGGCTCTCTTGCGTCACTTTACACAGACGTTCGCCCAGAATGGTGGGTTTGCCCACGATGAACATCTTCGAGGTGTCGCCGTGGTACTCGTCTTTAATGACGGTCACGTCGATATTCACGATGTCGCCATCTTTCAGCAGCTTTTCGTCGTCCGGAATACCGTGGCACACCACTTCATTAATGGAGATGCAGACGGATTTCGGGAAACCGTGATAGCCGAGACACGCAGAAACGGCGTGCTGCTCGTTGACAATATAGTCGTTACAGATGCGATCCAGTTCGCCGGTGCTGACGCCCGGTTTAACAAACGGCTCGATCATTTCAAGCACTTCAGCGGCCAGACGACCGGCGACGCGCATTTTTTCAATTTCTTCAGGGGTCTTAATAGAGATAGCCATGTAATCTGTCCATCGGTGTCGATTTTTTCGACAATACTAGTCTGAGTGCCGTTAATGGTATCAGTCAGGCGCACCCCGTGCCAAATTGAGAATCATTAGCAGCACACTCCGCCAACAACTGTTGGTTTCCGACGGCGTTTTGTGGTATAAAGCGCGCCGGACTTCCGATCCATTTCATATACACAGTATGGACGGAGGCGACAAATCTCACTTTGTGTAATAACACACACGTATCGGCACATGTTCCGGGGTGCCCCTTGGGGTCGGTAACATGGGATACGTGGAGGCATAACCCCAACTTTTAAATAGAGGTTTTAAACATGGCAACTGTTTCCATGCGCGACATGCTCAAGGCTGGTGTTCACTTCGGTCACCAGACCCGTTACTGGAACCCGAAAATGAAGCCTTTCATCTTCGGCGCGCGTAACAAAGTTCACATCATCAACCTTGAGAAAACTGTACCAATGTTCAACGAAGCCCTGGCTGAGCTGAGCAAGATCTCTTCCCGTAAAGGTAAGATTCTGTTCGTTGGTACTAAGCGCGCTGCAAGCGAAGCTGTGAAAGATGCTGCTAACAGCTGCGATCAGTTCTTCGTGAACCATCGCTGGTTGGGCGGCATGCTGACCAACTGGAAAACCGTTCGTCAGTCCATCAAACGCCTGAAAGATCTGGAAACCCAGTCTCAGGACGGTACTTTCGATAAGCTGACTAAGAAAGAAGCGCTGATGCGCACTCGTGAACTGGACAAGCTGGAAAACAGCCTGGGCGGTATCAAAGATATGGGCGGCCTGCCAGACGCGCTGTTCGTAATCGATGCAGACCACGAGCACATCGCAATCAAAGAAGCTAACAACCTGGGTATCCCGGTATTCGCTATCGTTGATACCAACTCCGATCCGGACGGTGTTGACTTCGTTATCCCGGGTAACGACGATGCAATCCGTGCCGTTAGCCTGTACCTGGGTGCTGTAGCAGCTACCGTTCGTGAAGGCCGTTCTCAGGATCTGGCTTCTCAGGCGGAAGAAAGCTTCGTAGAAGCTGAA
Organism: Enterobacter sp. 186315; assembly: GCF_053290175.1. Lineage (NCBI taxonomy): Bacteria > Pseudomonadati > Pseudomonadota > Gammaproteobacteria > Enterobacterales > Enterobacteriaceae > Enterobacter > Enterobacter sp. 186315. Next base: position 66,268 of record NZ_JBPTTK010000016.1, read on the forward strand.
TAATAAGGCGACACCCCTTATTAGTACCGTGTATGAATAGGGGCCAATTATCGGCCCCTTTTTTCAATTTATACTGTTTGGCTTCTGGCCGGGCAGTTCACATCTCCCGAGGATTTAAGAATGGCTGAAATTACCGCATCCCTGGTAAAAGAGCTGCGTGAGCGTACTGGCGCAGGCATGATGGATTGCAAAAAAGCGCTGACTGAAGCGAACGGCGACATCGAGCTGGCAATCGAAAACATGCGTAAATCCGGTGCGATCAAAGCAGCTAAAAAAGCAGGCAACGTTGCTGCTGACGGCGTGATCATCACCAAGATCGACGGCAACTACGGCATCATTCTGGAAGTTAACTGCCAGACTGACTTCGTAGCAAAAGATGGCGGTTTCCAGGCATTTGCGAACAAAGTTCTGGACGCAGCTGTTGCTGGCAAAATCACTGACGTTGAAGTTCTGAAAGCACAGTTCGAAGAAGAACGTGTTGCTCTGGTTGCTAAAATCGGTGAGAACATCAACATCCGTCGCGTATCTTCTCTGGAAGGTGACGTTCTGGGTTCATACCAGCACGGCGCACGTATCGGTGTTCTGGTTGCGGCTAAAGGCGCTGACGAAGAGCTGGTTAAACAGCTGGCAATGCACATCGCTGCAAGCAAGCCAGAATTCGTTAAGCCAGAAGACGTGTCTGCTGAAGTGGTAGAGAAAGAGTACCAGGTTCAGCTGGACATCGCGATGCAGTCTGGTAAGCCAAAAGAAATCGCAGAGAAAATGGTTGAAGGCCGCATGAAGAAATTCACCGGCGAAGTTTCTCTGACTGGCCAGCCTTTCGTAATGGATCCAAGCAAGTCTGTTGCTCAGCTGCTGAAAGAGCACAACGCTGACGTAACTGGCTTCATCCGCTTCGAAGTGGGCGAAGGCATCGAGAAAGTTGAGACTGACTTCGCAGCAGAAGTTGCTGCAATGTCCAAGCAGTCTTAATGATGAAAAAGGAGCCGCCTGAGGGCGGCTTCTTTTTGTCACCCGTCACATCAAATCAGACAGGCTCCCTATCTCTGTGCTGATATGCGACATATGATGTCGCCAGAATTAACCCCCATCTTAATCGTTGACAGTCTCAGGAAAGAAACATGGCTACCAATGCAAAACCCGTGTACAAACGCATTCTGCTTAAGCTGAGTGGCGAAGCGCTGCAAGGATCCGAAGGCTTCGGTATTGACGCAAGCATCCTTGATCGCATGGCACAGGAAATCAAAGAACTGGTCGAACTGGGTATTCAGGTTGGCGTGGTCATTGGCGGTGGCAACCTTTTCCGTGGTGCTGGTCTGGCGAAAGCGGGGATGAACCGCGTTGTGGGCGACCACATGGGGATGCTGGCAACCGTAATGAATGGCCTGGCGATGCGTGATGCGCTCCATCGCGCCTATGTGAACGCCCGCCTGATGTCCGCAATTCCACTGAATGGCGTTTGCGATAACTACAGCTGGGCAGAAGCCATCAGCCTGCTGCGCAACAACCGCGTGGTGATCCTCTCCGCCGGTACGGGTAACCCGTTCTTTACTACCGATTCCGCCGCCTGCCTGCGCGGTATCGAAATCGAAGCCGATGTGGTGCTGAAAGCGACCAAAGTTGACGGCGTGTTTACTGCCGATCCGGCAAAAGATCCGTCTGCCACCATGTACGATCAGCTGACCTACAGCGAAGTGCTGGATAAAGAGCTGAAAGTGATGGATCTTGCCGCCTTCACGCTGGCTCGCGACCACAAACTGCCGATCCGTGTCTTTAACATGAACAAGCCTGGCGCGCTGCGTCGCGTTGTCATGGGCGAAAAAGAAGGCACTTTGATCACGGAATAATTTCCGTTGACGATAAATACAGGTAAGATTCCGCTTTATTTTGTAGTGGTATCTTACCCGGACGCGCCTTTGGCGTTGTCATGAATTAAACGCGACTATACTTAGCACACCTGTAGCAGCTGTGCTGGCGGATAGTCTGCCTGAGACAAGTTTTCAAGGATCCGTAACGTGATTAACGACATCAGAAAAGATGCAGAAGTACGCATGGAAAAATGCGTAGAAGCGTTCAAAAACCAAATCAGCAAAATTCGTACCGGCCGTGCTTCCCCAAGCCTGCTGGATGGCATCGTTGTGGAATACTACGGCACGCCTACCCCGCTGCGTCAGCTGGCTAACGTCACCGTTGAAGATACCCGTACGCTGAAAATCAACGTATTCGACCGTTCTATGGGTCCTGCCGTTGAGAAAGCGATCATGGCGTCCGACCTGGGCCTGAACCCAAGCTCTGCCGGCACTGATATCCGCGTTCCGCTGCCTCCGCTGACCGAAGAGCGTCGTAAAGACCTAATCAAAGTGGTGCGTGGTGAAGCCGAGCAGGGTCGTGTCTCCGTGCGTAACGTGCGTCGCGATGCGAACGATAAAGTGAAAGCCCTGCTGAAAGACAAAGAGATCAGCGAAGACGACGATCGTCGTTCCCAGGACGACGTGCAGAAAATGACTGACGCCGCTATCAAGAAAATTGACGCGGCGCTGGCAGAAAAAGAAGCGGAACTGATGCAGTTCTGATTTCTGTCGTAAACTGATAAACGCCGTTCAGAGAGCCTTTGGCTTGCTGGCGGCGTTTTGCTTTTATCTGGTCTAACTTTCTCCGGGCATCTCATGAAGCATTTAACTCTCCTTGGCTCAACGGGCTCTATAGGTTGCAGCACTCTCGACGTTGTTCGCCATAATCCTGACCTCTATACCGTGACGGCTCTCGTGGCCGGAAAGAACGTGCAGCGCATGGTAGAGCAGTGTCTGGAGTTTTCGCCTCGCTACGCGGTCATGGATGATGAGAACAGCGCGCGCCAGGTTAAAGCGCACCTCTCTGAGAAAGGCAGCCGCACGGAAGTGTTGAGCGGTCAAAAGGCGGCCTGCGACATGGCGGCATTGAGCGAGGTCGATCAGGTGATGGCGGCAATCGTCGGGGCGGCGGGTCTTCTGCCGACGCTTGCCGCTATTGATGCCGGTAAAACGGTGCTGCTGGCCAACAAAGAGTCTCTGGTGACCTGCGGACGCCTGTTCATGGAAGCGGTGAAGCAGCGCGGGGCGCGGTTGTTGCCCGTAGATAGCGAGCACAACGCGATTTTTCAGAGTTTACCCCAACCCTTTCAACAGAACCTGGGGTACGCTGACCTGGAGCAAAATGGCGTGGTATCCATTCTGCTTACCGGGTCTGGTGGCCCGTTCCGTGAAACGCCGCTGTCTGAACTGAGCGCAATGACGCCGGATCAGGCGTGTCGTCATCCGAACTGGTCGATGGGGCGTAAGATCTCCGTTGATTCCGCCACCATGATGAATAAAGGTCTGGAATACATTGAAGCCCGCTGGCTGTTTAACGCGTCGGCGAAACAGATGGAAGTGCTGATCCACCCGCAGTCGGTGATTCATTCGATGGTGCGATATCAGGACGGTAGCGTGCTGGCACAGCTGGGTGAGCCGGACATGCGAACCCCTATCGCGCACACCATGGCGTGGCCAAACCGGGTGAAATCAGGCGTGAAGCCGCTCGATTTTTGCAAGCTGAGTTCGCTGACGTTCAGTGAGCCTGACTACGACCGTTATCCGTGTCTGAAGCTTGCGATGACGGCCTTCGATCGGGGCCAGGCGGCAACGACGGCACTTAACGCAGCCAATGAGATTACCGTTGAGGCATTTCTGAATCAGCAAATCCGCTTTACCGATATTGCGGCACTGAATTTGTCGGTGCTGGACATGATGGATTTGCGTGAGCCACAGAGCGTGGAAGAGGTGCTGGCGGTGGATGAACGGGCGCGTATTATTGCACGTAAACAGGTGACGCATCTCGCAAGCTGGTGATAAACCAACCAGTAGTCGTCGTGCCATTTGTTAGCGTAGGGCTTCAGTGATATAGTCTGCGCCACCTGATCGCAGGTATTTGGCTTTATGTGGTCAGGTAAGCCGTGGTTTGACACGGCTTTTTTATGTTTAGGCTTCAGTATTCCTGAGTACCGTTAAATCCTTTTCAGGGACTAAAAACGCGTTATGTTGTCTGCGAATCAACCAATAAGCGAAAACTTGCCAGCTCATGGCTGCCGTCATGTAGCAATCATCATGGATGGCAACGGCCGCTGGGCGAAAAGACAAGGGAAGATACGAGCCTTTGGGCATAAAGCTGGGGCGAAATCCGTTCGCCGCGCCGTTTCTTTTGCCGCCAATAACGGCATTGATGCGTTAACGCTCTATGCTTTTAGCAGTGAAAACTGGAACCGACCTGCGCAGGAAGTGACTGCGTTGATGGAACTGTTCGTGTGGGCGCTCGACAGCGAAGTAAAAAGCCTGCACCGCCACAATGTCCGTCTGCGTATCATCGGTGAAACCAGTCGTTTTAACTCACGTTTGCAGGAACGGATTCGTAAAGCAGAAGCGTTGACGGAAAATAATACCGGTCTGACGCTCAATATCGCGGCGAATTACGGCGGACGCTGGGATATTATCCAGGGCGTTCGGCATCTGGCCGAACAGGTTCAGGAAGGGCTGTTGAGACCCGACCAGATTGATGAAGAGGCGCTGGGTCAGCAAATCTGCATGAATGAACTGGCTCCCGTGGATTTGGTAATTAGGACAGGGGGAGAACACCGCATAAGTAACTTTTTGCTTTGGCAAATCGCCTATGCCGAACTTTACTTTACTGATGTTCTTTGGCCCGATTTTGATGAACAAGACTTTGAAGGTGCGCTTCATGCCTTTGCCAACCGAGAGCGTCGTTTCGGCGGTACAGAGCCTGGTGGCGACAAAGCCTGATGGGGGTAGCTTTTGCTGAAGTATCGCCTGATTTCCGCTTTTGTATTAATACCCATTGTCATTGCGGCGCTGTTTTTACTGCCTCCAGTGGGATTCGCTATTGTCACGCTGGTGGTGTGTATGCTCGCCGCGTGGGAATGGGGACAGTTTAGCGGCTTTACCTCGCGCACGCAGCGGGTATGGCTGGCGGTGCTCTGTGGCTTAATCCTGGCCCTGATGCTGTTTACTTTGCCTGAATATCACCATGATATTCATCAACCGCTGGTGGCTGGCGCACTGTGGGTGTCGTTAGGCTGGTGGGTTGCGGCGCTGTTGCTGGTGCTTTTTTATCCAGGCTCGGCGGCGCTGTGGCGTAACTCTAAAATCTTACGCCTGATTTTTGGTCTGCTCACCATTGTTCCCTTTTTCTGGGGAATGCTCGCGCTGCGCGCGTGGCACTATGATGACAACCACTACAGCGGTGCATTGTGGCTGCTCTACGTGATGATCCTCGTCTGGGGAGCTGACTCCGGTGCTTATATGTTTGGTAAACTGTTTGGCAAACATAAGCTCGCACCGAAAGTTTCGCCGGGAAAAACCTGGCAAGGATTCATTGGCGGCCTGTTTACAGCAGCGATTATCTCCTGGGGCTACGGCGTCTGGGCGAATCTTGAAGTTGCACCGTCAACGCTGCTGGTATGCTCTATTTTCGCTGCGCTGGCCTCTGTTCTTGGTGATTTAACCGAGAGCATGTTTAAGCGCGAAGCAGGGATTAAAGATAGTGGTCACCTTATCCCAGGACATGGCGGTATACTGGATCGCATTGACAGCCTGACAGCGGCTGTTCCAGTGTTTGCTTGCCTGCTTTTACTGGTATTCGGGACGATTTAACGGAAGGTTTTATGCTGAGCATTCTCTGGAATCTGGCGGCGTTCATTGTTGCACTGGGTGTACTGATTACCGTGCATGAATTTGGCCATTTCTGGGTTGCTCGGCGCTGCGGTGTGCGGGTAGAGCGATTCTCCATCGGATTTGGTAAATCGCTCTGGAAGCGCACCGACAAGCGTGGCACCGAGTTTGTCATCGCACTCATTCCTCTGGGCGGCTATGTCAAAATGCTCGACGAACGCGTCGAGCCGGTTGCCCCTGAACTACGACACAGCGCGTTTAACAACAAAACCGTTGGACAACGTGCCGCCATCATTGCTGCCGGACCGGTAGCCAATTTCATCTTCGCTATCTTCGCCTACTGGCTGGTGTTTATCATCGGCGTCCCTGGCGTACGCCCGGTTGTGGGTGAAATTGCCCCTGACTCCATCGCGGCGAGTGCGCAAATTATGCCGGGGATGGAACTTAAAGCGATTGACGGTATCGAAACCCCTGATTGGGATGCCGTGCGACTGCAACTGGTAGCGAAAATCGGCGACGAGCAGACCACCGTCAGCGTGTCGCCGTTCGGTGCTGACCAGCGGCAGGAGAAAGTTCTGGATTTACGCCACTGGCGTTTCGAGCCTGACAAAGAAGATCCGGTTTCATCACTGGGGATTCGACCGCGCGGCGCGCAGATCGAACCGGTATTAGCCGAAGTACAGGCGAACTCGGCGGCGAGTAAAGCGGGTTTGCAAGCGGGCGACAGGATCGTTAAAGTCGATGGTCAACCATTAACACAATGGATGACCTTTGTTAATCTGGTGCGCGATAATCCAGGTACGTCACTCGCACTGGACGTTGAAAGGCAGGGGAGTCCGCTCTCACTGACGCTAATCCCGGATACCAAATCGGGCGGCGGAAAAGCGGAAGGTTTTGCTGGCGTAGTGCCGAAAGTGATCCCACTGCCAGATGAGTACAAGACAATACGCCAGTATGGGCCGTTTAGCGCCATCCTTGAAGCCACGGATAAAACATGGCAACTGATGAAGCTAACGGTCAACATGTTGGGGAAATTGATAACCGGTGATGTGAAACTGAACAACCTCAGTGGGCCTATTTCGATAGCTCAGGGGGCTGGGATGTCAGCGGAATTCGGGGTGATTTACTATCTCATGTTTCTCGCGCTCATTAGCGTGAACCTCGGGATAATCAACCTGTTCCCGCTTCCCGTATTAGACGGGGGTCATCTGCTGTTTTTGGCGATTGAAAAGCTAAAAGGCGGACCGGTATCCGAGCGAGTTCAAGACTTTAGTTATCGCATTGGCTCGATTTTGCTGGTGCTGTTAATGGGGCTTGCACTTTTCAATGATTTCTCTCGGTTGTAAGAGAGTTAGTTAGGAAGAACGCATAATAACGATGGCGATGAAAAAGTTGCTCATAGCGTCGCTGCTGTTTAGCAGCGCCACCGTATACGGTGCTGACGGGTTCGTAGTGAAAGACATTCATTTCGAAGGCCTTCAGCGTGTCGCCGTTGGTGCGGCCCTCCTCAGTATGCCTGTGCGCCCTGGCGATACGGTTAATGATGATGATATCAGTAACACCATCCGTGCTCTGTTTGCCACCGGCAACTTTGAGGACGTCCGCGTCCTACGCGATGGTGATACGCTGCTGGTTCAGGTAAAAGAACGTCCAACGATCGCCAGTATCACTTTCTCCGGCAACAAGTCGGTAAAAGATGACATGCTCAAGCAGAACCTTGAAGCATCTGGCGTTCGTGTGGGGGAATCTCTGGACCGCACAACCCTTTCAGACATTGAAAAAGGTCTGGAAGACTTCTACTACAGCGTCGGTAAATACAGCGCCAGCGTGAAGGCGGTTGTTACACCGCTGCCGCGTAACCGCGTCGATCTGAAGCTGGTGTTCCAGGAAGGTGTTTCGGCGAAGATCCAACAGATCAACATCGTCGGTAACCACGCTTTCAGCACCGACGAACTGATCTCCACCTTCCAGCTGCGCGATGAAGTGCCGTGGTGGAACGTGGTAGGCGATCGTAAATACCAGAAACAGAAGCTGGCGGGCGACCTTGAAACCCTGCGCAGCTACTACCTGGATCGCGGCTACGCGCGTTTCAACATTGATTCGACTCAGGTCAGTCTGACTCCGGACAAGAAAGGCATCTACATTACGGTTAACATCACTGAAGGCGATCAGTACAAGCTTTCTGGCGTTGAAGTAAGTGGCAACCTGGCCGGGCATTCTGCTGAGATTGAGTCGCTGACAAAAATTCAGCCGGGCGATCTGTACAGTGGCTCTAAAGTCACCAAAATGGAAGACAGCATTAAGAAGCTGCTCGGCCGCTATGGTTATGCCTACCCGCGCGTACAAACTCAACCAGAGATCAACGACACGGATAAAACCGTTAAGCTACACGTCAATGTGGACGCGGGTAACCGTTTCTACGTGCGTAAGATCCGCTTCGAAGGCAACGATACCTCTAAAGATTCCGTTCTGCGCCGTGAAATGCGTCAGATGGAAGGGGCGTGGCTGGGAAGCGATCTGGTAGACCAGGGTAAAGAGCGTCTGAACCGTCTGGGCTACTTCGAAACGGTTGATACCGATACGCAGCGTGTACCGGGTCGTCCCGATCAGGTTGATGTCGTTTATAAGGTTAAAGAGCGTAACACCGGTAGCTTCAACTTCGGTGTGGGTTACGGTACTGAAAGTGGCGTGAGCTTCCAGGTCGGTGTCCAGCAGGATAACTGGCTGGGTACGGGTTACTCTGTTGGTATCAACGGCACGAAAAACGACTACCAGACCTACTCTGAGTTCTCTGTGACTAACCCATACTTCACCGTTGACGGTGTGAGCCTGGGCGGTCGTATTTTCTATAACGACTTCAAAGCAGACGACGCAGACCTGTCTACCTATACCAACAAGAGCTACGGTGTAGATGGCACGCTTGGCTTCCCGATCAACGAATACAACACCCTGCGTGCTGGTTTAGGTTACGTGCATAACGACCTGTCCAATATGCAACCGCAGGTGGCGATGTGGCGTTATCTGGATTCCATCGGTCAGTCAGCGAGCACGTCGAGTGACAGCAACGGCTTTGCCGCCGATGACTTCACCTTCAACTATGGCTGGACGTATAACCGCCTCGACCGTGGTTACTTCCCGACGCAGGGTTCGCGTGTCAACCTGAACGGTAAAGTGACGATTCCAGGTTCTGATAACGAGTTCTACAAAGTGACGCTGGACACCGCGTCGTACTTCCCAATTGATGACGACCACAAGTGGGTTGTTCTGGGCCGTACACGTTGGGGCTATGGCGATGGTTTAGGTGGCAAAGAGCTGCCGTTCTATGAAAACTTCTACGCCGGTGGTTCAAGTACCGTTCGTGGCTTCCAGTCCAACAACATTGGTCCGAAAGCAGCGTATTACGGCGGGAACGACTCGGATAACTGCGACAAACCAGCGAAAGATGGCGCGGGCAATGCCAACGTCTGTAGCTCAGATGATGCAGTAGGCGGTAACGCCATGGGTGTTGCAAGCCTGGAGTTCATCACGCCTACGCCGTTCATCAGCGACAAGTATGCGAACTCTGTGCGTACCTCGTTCTTCGTGGATGCGGGTACCGTTTGGGATACCAACTGGGAGAACACTGCCCAGACGCGCGCGGCAGGTATTCCGGACTACAGCGATCCGAGCAACATTCGCATGTCTGCCGGTATCGCATTACAATGGATGTCACCGCTGGGGCCGTTGGTCTTCTCTTACGCCCAGCCGTTTAAGAAATACGATGGAGACAAAGCGGAACAATTCCAGTTTAACATTGGTAAAACCTGGTAATAATCCGCTGCAAAGGAATGCGTTGGCTGTGTAGCGCTGACAACCGGCGATCGGTAAAACGATCGCCTTGCCACGCAAAGAACGGTACTTTCGGGTGCCAATGGGATGGTAAGGAGTTAATTGTGAAAAAGTGGTTATTAGCTGCAGGTCTCGGTTTAGCGATGGCAACTTCTGCTCAGGCAGCAGACAAAATTGCAATCGTCAACATGGGTAATTTGTTCCAGCAGGTTGCACAGAAAACTGGCGTTTCTGCGACTCTGGAAAACGAATTCAAAGGCCGTGCGAGCGAACTGCAACGTATGGAAAACGATCTTCAGTCCAAAATGCAGCGTTTGCAGCGTGATGGTTCTACCATGAAGTCTGCTGATCGTAGCAAGCTGGAAAAAGACGTAATGGCTCAGCGCCAGACCTTCTCTCAGAAAGCACAAGCTTTCGAGCAGGATCGTCAGCGTCGTTCTAACGAAGAACGTGGCAAACTGGTTACCCGCATTCAGTCTGCTGTTAAATCAGTAGCTGCCGATCAGAGCATCGATCTGGTTGTTGATGCGAATGCCGTTGCTTTCAACAGCAGCGATGTTAAAGACATCACCGCTGATGTTCTGAAACAGGTTAAATAAGTAATGCCTTCTATTCGACTGGCTGATTTAGCTCAGCAGTTGGATGCAGAATTACACGGTGATGGCGATATCGTCATCACCGCTGTTGCGTCCATGCAATCTGCTCAAAAGGGCAACATCACCTTCATGGTAAGCCCTAAGTACCGTGAACATCTGGCTCAATGCCAGGCGTCTGCCGTTGTTCTGACGCAGGACGATCTTCCCTTTGCCACAGGCGCTGCGCTGGTAGTGAAAAATCCCTACCTGACCTACGCACGCATGGCTCAAATTCTTGATACCACGCCGCAGCCGGCGCAGAACATTGCTGCCAGTGCAGCAATCGATCCGACGGCGACGCTGGGTAACAACGTTTCAATCGGTGCGAATGCCGTTATCGAGTCCGGGGTTGTGCTCGGTGATAACGTCGTGATCGGCCCGGGTTGCTTCGTTGGGAAAAACACAAAGATCGGCGCAGGTTCCCGTTTATGGGCGAATGTGTCCGTTTACCACGAAGTCGAGATCGGCGAGAATTGCCTCGTTCAGTCCAGCACCGTCATCGGTTCTGACGGCTTTGGCTACGCCAACGATCGTGGCAACTGGGTGAAGATCCCACAGCTTGGTCGCGTTATTATTGGCGATCGCGTTGAGATCGGTGCCTGTACGACCATCGACCGTGGTGCGCTTGACGACACCATTATTGGTAACGGTGTTATCATCGATAATCAGTGTCAGATTGCACATAACGTTGTGATTGGCGACAATACTGCCGTTGCTGGTGGTGTCATCATGGCGGGCAGCCTCAAAATTGGCCGTTACTGTATGATTGGTGGTGCCAGCGTGATTAACGGGCATATGGAAATATGCGACAAAGTCACGGTGACCGGAATGGGTATGGTGATGCGTCCTATCACCGAGCCAGGCGTCTATTCCTCTGGTATCCCGCTGCAACCTAACAAGGTGTGGCGTAAAACAGCAGCTCTGGTGATGAATATTGATGATATGAGCAAGCGACTCAAAGCCATTGAGCGCAAGATCGATCAACAAGACTAAGCATTCATCAATTAAATGCTAAATTTCCCGGCCTGTCGGCTTTCTTATAAACCGGCAGGCCGTGTTATTATTGCTATTCAGTACATTTTGACAGGAAGAGTATTTTGACTACCGACACTCATACTCTGCATATTGAAGAGATTTTAGAACTTCTGCCGCACCGCTACCCGTTTTTGCTGGTAGATCGTGTGCTGGATTTTGAAGAAGGTCGTTTTCTGCGCGCAGTGAAAAATGTCTCCGTTAACGAGCCATTCTTCCAGGGGCATTTCCCTGGTAAGCCTATCTTCCCGGGTGTGTTGATCCTGGAAGCGATGGCACAGGCTACCGGTATTCTTGCGTTTAAAAGCGTAGGCAAACTGGAGCCAGGTGAGCTGTACTACTTCGCGGGTATCGATGAAGCGCGCTTCAAGCGTCCAGTCGTGCCTGGTGATCAGATGATCATGGAAGTCACTTTTGAAAAAACGCGCCGTGGCCTGACTCGCTTTAAAGGCGTAGCTCTGGTTGACGGTAAAGTTGTTTGCGAAGCGACAATGATGTGTGCTCGTAGCCGGGAGGCCTGATACGTGATTGATAAATCCGCCTTTATTCATCCTACTGCGATTGTGGAAGTTGGCGCCATTATTGGTGCGAATGTTCACATTGGCCCATTCTGTATTGTTGGACCCCATGTCGAAATTGGTGAGGGTACAGTTCTGAAATCTCACGTTGTGGTGAATGGTCATACGACTATTGGCTGCAATAACGAGATCTATCAGTTCGCCTCCATCGGCGAAGCTAACCAGGATCTTAAGTATGCTGGCGAGCCGACTCGTGTGGAAATCGGCGATCGTAACCGCATTCGCGAAAGCGTCACCATTCATCGTGGAACAGTACAGGGCGGTGGATTGACGAAGGTGGGCAGCGACAACCTGTTTATGGTTAATGCGCACATTGCGCATGACTGTGTAGTGGGTAACCGCTGTATTCTTGCCAACAACGCAACGCTGGCAGGACACGTATCGGTCGATGACTTCGCAATTATTGGCGGCATGACCGCGGTTCATCAGTTCTGCATCATTGGTGCACACGTGATGGTCGGCGGCTGCTCCGGCGTGGCGCAAGACGTCCCGCCGTACGTTATTGCGCAGGGCAACCATGCAACGCCGTTTGGCGTAAACATCGAAGGCCTCAAGCGTCGTGGCTTTAGCCGCGAAGCAATCACAGCTATCCGTAACGCGTACAAGCAACTGTACCGCAACGGAAAAACGCTGGAAGAGGCGAAGCCGGAAATTGCCGAGCTGGCGAATAAGCACCCGGAAGTGAACGCGTTCATGGAGTTCTTTGAGCGTTCAACAAGGGGTCTGATTCGTTAATGGTCGACAGTCGTCCGCTTACGATAGCCCTGGTCGCCGGAGAAACCTCCGGCGATATTCTTGGTGCAGGCCTTATCCGCGCACTCAAGGCCCGCGTCCCTAACGCGCGCTTTGTTGGCGTTGCCGGCCCGCTGATGCAGGCAGAAGGCTGTGAAGCCTGGTATGAAATGGAAGAGCTGGCCGTGATGGGCATCGTCGAAGTGCTGGGTCGCCTGCGTCGTCTGCTGCATATCCGTGCCGATCTCACCCGCCGTTTTACCGACCTCAAACCCGACGTGTTTGTCGGTATCGATGCGCCCGATTTCAATATCACTCTTGAAGGGAACCTGAAAAAGCAGGGCATCAAAACTATTCACTACGTCAGTCCGTCCGTCTGGGCGTGGCGACAGAAACGCGTTTTCAAAATCGGACGGTCCACCAACCTGGTGCTGGCTTTTCTGCCTTTCGAAAAAGCGTTTTACGACAAATTTAATGTCCCGTGCCGCTTTATCGGACACACCATGGCGGATGCCATGCCGCTGGATCCGGATAAAAACGCCGCGCGTGACGTGCTGGGCATTCCCCACGACACACACTGTCTGGCGCTGCTGCCTGGAAGCCGCGGTGCCGAAGTGGAAATGCTCAGCGCTGATTTTCTGAAAACGGCGCAGATCCTTCGCCAGACCTATCCCGATCTCGAAGTGGTTGTGCCGCTGGTGAATGCCAAACGCCGCGAGCAGTTTGAGCGCATCAAAGCGGAGGTCGCACCGGATCTTCACGTTCATCTGCTGGACGGCAAGGGCCGCGAGGCGATGGTCGCGAGCGATGCGGCACTGCTGGCATCCGGTACGGCGGCGCTCGAGTGTATGCTGGCGAAATGTCCGATGGTGGTGGGCTATCGCATGAAGCCGTTCACCTTCTGGCTGGCGAAACGGCTGGTGAAAACGGACTACGTTTCATTGCCAAACCTCCTTGCCGGGCGCGAGCTGGTCAAAGAGCTGTTGCAGGAAGAGTGTCAGCCGCAGGCGTTAGCCGATGCGCTGCTGCCGCTTATTGCGAACGGAAAAACCAGCCACCAGATGCACGATACTTTCCGTGAACTGCACCAGCAGATCCGCTGTAATGCCGATGAGCAGGCGGCTGACGCGGTGCTGGAGCTCGCACAATGATGGAATTTGTTTACCCACACACGCATCTCGTGGCGGGCGTGGATGAAGTTGGTCGCGGCCCGTTAGTCGGTGCCGTGGTGACGGCGGCGGTGATCCTCGATCCTGCGCGTCCGATTATCGGCTTGAATGACTCTAAAAAACTGTCTGAAAAACGCCGCCTCGCGCTCTTTGACGAAATCACGGAGAAAGCCCTGGCCTGGAGCCTCGGGCGTGCCGAGCCGGAAGAGATCGACAAACTGAACATTCTGCACGCGACCATGCTGGCCATGCAGCGTGCGGTAGCGGGCCTGAAAATTGCCCCGGAATATGTGCTGATTGACGGCAACCGTTGTCCCGCACTGCCTGTGCCTTCTATGGCGGTGGTGAAAGGCGACAGCCGGGTCGCAGAAATTAGCGCAGCTTCTATTATTGCCAAAGTGACACGCGACGCCGAAATGGCCGCGCTGGACCTCACTTATCCCCAGTATGGCTTCGCCCAGCACAAGGGATATCCGACCGCTTTCCATCTGGAAAAGCTGGCTGAACATGGCGCAACTCAACATCATCGGCGCAGTTTTGGCCCGGTGAAACGCGCGCTGGGACTGGTGTCCTGAATCAAGACGCAAGCAATTAAGTAACGCGGAATCTGAAGATGGCTGAACCACGTTTCGTACACCTGCGGGTGCATAGCGACTACTCCATGATCGATGGGCTGGCAAAGACCGGGCCGCTGGTGAAAAAGGCGGCCGCGTTAGGTATGCCTGCACTGGCGATCACCGATTTTACCAACCTGTGTGGCTTGGTGAAGTTCTACGGAACGGCGCATGGCGCAGGGCTGAAACCTATCGTCGGCGCTGATTTTCATGTGCAAAGCGATCTGATCGGCGATGAACTGACGCAGATCACCGTCCTGGCCATGAATAATACCGGCTATCAGAACCTCACGCTGCTGATTTCGAAAGCCTATCAGCGCGGCTACGGCGCGCTTGGCCCGTGGATAGACCGGGACTGGCTGGCGGAGCTCAACGAAGGGCTGCTGCTGATCTCCGGCGGCCGGATGGGCGACGTTGGCAAATGCCTGATGCGCGGCAATAGCGCGCTCGTTGATCAGTGCGTATCGTTCTACGAAGAATATTTCCCGGATCGCTACTATCTGGAGCTGATCCGCACCGGTCGTGCCGATGAAGAGAGCTATCTTCACGCGGCGGTCGCGCTGGCTGAAGAGCGCGGCCTGCCGGTAGTGGCGACCAACGACGTCCGTTTCCTTGAGCCTGGCGACTTTGACGCTCATGAGATCCGCGTTGCCATCCACGACGGCTTTACCCTCGACGATCCCAAACGTCCGCGTAACTACTCCTCGCAGCAGTACATGCGCAGCGAAGACGAGATGTGCGAGCTGTTCTCCGATCTGCCGGAAGCGCTGGAAAACAGCGTAGAAATTGCCAAGCGCTGCAACGTGACCGTGCGCCTCGGCGAATACTTCCTGCCGCAGTTCCCGACGGGCGACATGACCACGGAAGATTTCCTGGTCGCGAAATCCAAAGAAGGTCTCGAAGAGCGCCTGGAATTTCTGTTCCCGGATGAAGCCGAACGCAAAGAAAAACGTCCTCCGTACGATGAGCGTCTGGATATTGAACTCCAGGTGATCAACCAGATGGGCTTCCCCGGCTACTTCCTGATCGTTATGGAGTTCATCCAGTGGTCGAAGGATAACGGCGTGCCGGTAGGGCCGGGCCGTGGTTCCGGTGCAGGTTCGCTGGTGGCCTATGCGCTGAAAATTACCGATCTCGACCCGCTGGAGTTCGACCTGCTGTTCGAACGTTTCCTTAACCCGGAACGTGTCTCAATGCCCGACTTCGACGTCGACTTCTGCATGGAGAAACGCGACCAGGTTATCGAACACGTGGCGGACATGTATGGCCGCGACGCGGTATCGCAGATTATTACGTTCGGTACGATGGCCGCGAAGGCGGTTATCCGCGACGTGGGCCGCGTGCTGGGTCACCCGTACGGGTTCGTTGACCGCATTTCCAAGCTGGTGCCGCCCGATCCGGGCATGACGCTGGCAAAAGCCTTTGAAGCCGAACCGCAGCTGCCGGAAATCTACGAGGCGGACGAAGAGGTCAAAGCGCTGATCGACATGGCGCGTAAGCTTGAAGGGGTGACGCGTAACGCCGGTAAACACGCCGGTGGGGTGGTTATCGCCCCGACCAAAATTACCGATTTCGCGCCGCTGTACTGTGACGAAGCGGGCCAGCACCCGGTTACCCAGTTTGACAAGAACGACGTGGAATACGCCGGGCTGGTGAAGTTCGACTTCCTCGGCCTGCGTACGCTCACCATCATCAACTGGGCGCTGGAGATGATCAACGCCCGCCGCGAGAAGAACGGCGAGCCGCCGCTGGATATCGCCGCCATCCCGCTGGATGACAAGAAAAGCTTCGACATGCTGCAACGCTCGGAAACCACGGCGGTATTCCAGCTTGAATCCCGCGGCATGAAAGATCTGATTAAGCGCCTGCAACCCGACTGCTTCGAAGATATGATCGCACTGGTGGCGCTGTTCCGCCCGGGCCCGTTGCAGTCAGGGATGGTAGATAACTTCATCGACCGTAAGCACGGGCGCGAAGAGATTTCCTACCCGGACGTTCAGTGGCAGCACGAAAGCCTGAAGCCGGTTCTGGAGCCAACCTACGGCATCATCCTGTATCAGGAACAGGTTATGCAGATTGCCCAGGTGCTCTCTGGCTACACCCTCGGCGGCGCGGACATGCTGCGTCGTGCGATGGGTAAGAAAAAGCCGGAAGAGATGGCCAAGCAGCGCGGCACCTTCGAAGAAGGGGCGAGAAAGAACGGCGTTGACGGCGAACTGGCGATAAAAATCTTCGACCTGGTAGAGAAATTTGCCGGGTACGGCTTTAACAAATCCCACTCCGCTGCGTATGCGCTGGTCTCTTATCAGACGCTGTGGCTGAAGGCGCACTATCCTGCCGAATTTATGGCGGCGGTAATGACCGCCGATATGGACAACACCGAGAAGGTTGTTGGCCTGGTGGACGAGTGCTGGCGTATGGGGCTGAAGATCCTGCCGCCGGATATCAACTCGGGTCTGTACCATTTCCACGTTAACGAGCACGGGGAAATTGTTTACGGCATCGGCGCGATCAAAGGCGTGGGTGAAGGGCCGATTGAGGCTATCATCGAAGCGCGTAACAACGGCGGCTATTTCCGCGAGCTGTTCGATCTTTGCGCCCGTACCGACACCAAAAAACTGAACCGCCGCGTGCTTGAAAAGCTGATCATGTCCGGGGCGTTCGACAGGCTTGGTCCGCACCGCGCCGCGCTGATGAACTCGCTGGGCGATGCGCTGAAAGCGGCAGATCAGCACGCTAAAGCGGAAGCGATAGGGCAAGCGGATATGTTCGGCGTGCTGGCGGAAGAGCCAGAGCAGATAGAACAGTCCTATTCCAACTGCCAGCCTTGGCCAGAACAGGTGGTGCTGGATGGCGAACGTGAAACGTTAGGTCTGTACCTGACGGGTCACCCGATCAACCAGTACATTAAAGAAATTGAGCGCTATGTCGGCGGCCACAGGCTAAAAGACATGCATCCGACAGATCGTGGTAAAATCACCACGGCTGCGGGGCTCGTGATTGCTGCAAGGGTAATGGTCACCAAGCGCGGCAATCGTATCGGCATCTGTACGCTGGATGACCGTTCCGGGCGTCTGGAGGTGATGTTGTTCACCGACGCGCTGGATAAATACCAGCAATTGCTGGAAAAAGACCGCATACTTATCGTCAGCGGACAGGTCAGCTTTGATGACTTCAGCGGGGGGCTTAAAATGACCGCCCGCGAAGTGATGGACATTGACGAAGCCCGTGAAAAATATGCTCGCGGGCTTGCTATCTCGCTGACGGACAGGCAAATTGATGACCAGCTTTTAAACCGACTCCGTCAGTCTCTGGAACCCCACCGCTCGGGGACAATTCCAGTACATCTCTACTATCAGAGGGCGGATGCACGTGCGCGGTTGCGCTTTGGTGCAACGTGGCGTGTCTCTCCGAGCGATCGTTTACTAAACGATCTCCGTGGCCTCATTGGTTCGGAGCAGGTGGAACTGGAGTTTGACTAATACAGGAATACTATGAGTCTGAATTTCCTTGATTTCGAACAGCCGATTGCAGAGCTGGAAGCGAAAATCGATTCTCTGACAGCAGTGAGCCGTCAGGATGAAAAACTGGATATTAACATCGACGAAGAAGTGCATCGTCTGCGCGAAAAAAGCGTAGAACTGACGCGCAAAATCTTTGCCGATCTCGGCGCATGGCAGATTGCCCAGCTGGCGCGTCATCCACAGCGCCCGTACACCCTGGATTATGTCCGCCTGGCGTTTGATGAATTTGACGAACTGGCAGGCGATCGCGCTTATGCTGACGACAAAGCAATTGTCGGCGGTATCGCTCGTCTGGACGGTCGCCCGGTGATGATCATTGGTCACCAGAAAGGCCGTGAAACCAAAGAGAAAATTCGCCGTAACTTTGGTATGCCAGCGCCAGAAGGCTACCGTAAAGCGCTGCGTCTGATGGAGATGGCTGAGCGTTTCAACATGCCAATCATCACCTTCATCGACACCCCGGGTGCGTATCCGGGCGTGGGCGCGGAAGAGCGCGGTCAGTCTGAAGCCATTGCGCGCAACCTGCGCGAGATGTCTCGCCTGAAGGTGCCAGTCATCTGTACCGTTATCGGTGAAGGTGGCTCCGGCGGTGCGCTGGCAATCGGCGTGGGCGATAAAGTGAATATGCTGCAATACAGCACCTATTCCGTTATCTCCCCGGAAGGCTGTGCCTCTATTCTGTGGAAGAGCGCCGACAAAGCGCCTCTGGCAGCAGAAGCGATGGGCATTATTGCGCCGCGTCTGAAAGAGCTGAAACTGATCGACACCGTGATCCCAGAACCGCTGGGTGGCGCGCACCGTAAGCCGGAAGTGATGGCTGCTTCCCTGAAGGCGCAGCTGCTGGCTGACCTGGCCGATCTCGACGTGCTGAGCAAAGAAGACCTGCTCAACCGCCGCTATCAGCGTCTGATGACCTACGGTTACGCATAAGCTTCACAATTATCTGAAAAGCCGCACATTGTTGCGGCTTTTTTTATAGCTGCGGTTTACCCTGGCTATGCTTAGCTAATGTTTTTCAAGGAGGTAGACCGTGAACATCATTGCCATCATGGGGCCACACGGCGTCTTTTACAAAGATGAACCCATCAAGGAGCTTGAGCAATCATTGCAGGCTCGCGGATATCAGCTGATATGGCCGCACAACAGCGCAGACCTGCTGAAATTCATCGAACACAACCCGCGCATCTGCGGCGTCATTTTTGACTGGGACGAGTACGATCTGGAGCTGTGCAGCGACATCAATAAGCTGAACGAATATCTTCCGCTGTATGCGTTTATCAACACCCATTCGACGATGGACGTCAGCGCCAATGATATGCGCATGGCGCTGTGGTTCTTTGAATACTCCCTCGGCGTTGCGGACGATATTGCGACCCGTATTCAGCAGTACACGAAGGAATATCTCGAAAATATCACGCCGCCGTTTACCCGCGCGCTGTTCACCTACGTGAAAGAGGGAAAATACACCTTTTGCACGCCGGGGCACATGGCGGGCACGGCTTACCAGAAAAGCCCGGTTGGCTGCCTGTTTTACGATTTCTTTGGCGGCAACACGCTGAAGGCGGATGTCTCGATTTCGGTCACCGAGTTAGGGTCATTGCTCGATCACACCGGGCCGCATCTGGAGGCCGAAGAGTACATCGCCCGCACCTTTGGCGCCGAGCAGAGCTACATGGTGACCAACGGCACCTCGACGTCGAATAAAATCGTCGGCATGTACGCCGCGCCTGCGGGCAGCACGCTGCTGATTGACCGTAACTGCCATAAATCGCTGGCGCACCTGCTGATGATGAGCGACGTCGTGCCGCTCTGGCTCTCACCAACGCGCAACGCGCTTGGGATTTTGGGCGGCATTCCGCGTCGCGAATTTACCCATGATGCTATCGAACGCAAGGTAGCGGCGATCCCCGGCGCGAGCTGGCCCGTTCACTCTGTTATTACCAACTCCACCTATGACGGGCTGCTCTATAACACCAACTGGATCAAGCAGACGCTCGACGTGCCGTCGATCCACTTTGATTCCGCGTGGGTGCCCTACACCAATTTCCACCCGATTTATTCGGGCAAAAGCGGGATGAGCGGCGAACGCGTGCCGGGCAAAGTGTTCTTCGAAACGCAATCGACCCACAAAATGCTGGCCGCGTTTTCCCAGGCGTCGCTGATTCACATCAAAGGCGAGTACGACGAAGACACCTTCAACGAAGCCTTTATGATGCACACCACCACGTCGCCGAGCTATCCGCTGGTGGCCTCTATCGAAACGGCGGCGGCGATGCTGCGCGGCAATCCCGGCAAGCGGCTGATCAACCGTTCGGTGGAGCGCGCGCTGCACTTCCGCAAAGAGGTCCAGCGCCTTAAAGATGAAGCCGACGGCTGGTTCTTTGATATCTGGCAGCCGGAAGAGATCGACGAGGCCGAATGCTGGCCCGTTTCGCCCGGTGAGAGCTGGCACGGCTTCCGCGATGCGGACGCTGACCATATGTTCCTCGATCCGGTAAAAGTGACGATCCTGACGCCGGGCATGGACGAGCAGGGCGTGATGAACGATGAGGGGATCCCCGCCGCGCTGGTGGCGAAATTCCTCGACGAGCGTGGCGTGGTGGTCGAAAAAACCGGGCCGTATAATCTGCTGTTCCTGTTCAGCATCGGGATCGACAAAACCCGAGCGATGGGGCTGCTGCGCGGGCTAATGGAGTTTAAGCGTGCCTACGATCTCAACCTGCGGGTCAAAAATATGCTGCCGGATCTCTATGCGGAAGATCCGGACTTCTACCGCAATATGCGCATTCAGGATCTGGCGCAGGGGATCCACAAGCTCATCCGCCAGCACGATCTGCCGCGTCTGATGCTTCAGGCATTCGACGTGCTGCCGGAAATGAAGCTTACGCCGCACAAGGCCTGGCAGCGGCAGGTGAAGGGAGAGGTCGAAACGGTCGAGCTGGAAAATCTGGTTGGTCGCGTGTCGGCAAACATGATCCTGCCGTATCCGCCAGGCGTGCCGCTGCTGATGCCGGGTGAGATGATCACCGAACAGAGCAGGGCGGTGCTCGATTTCCTGCTGATGCTCTGCTCCGTTGGCCGCCACTATCCGGGCTTTGAAACCGACATCCACGGCGCGAAGCGCGATGAGCAGGGCGTCTATTGGGTTCGAGTCCTAAAATAAAGGCGAGCGCTTGCGCGAGGCGGGTTTTCGGTTGTAACGTTTCGGCTTCAAAAAAAGGAGAAGCTATGCTGGGTTTAAAACAGGTTCATCATATAGCGATCATTGCGACCCACTATGAGAAAAGTAAGTCGTTTTACTGCGACATTCTGGGCTTTACGCTGCTTGGCGAAGCCTATCGTGAAGAGCGCGATTCCTGGAAAGGCGATCTCGCTCTGAACGGGCAGTACGTGATCGAGCTGTTTTCATTCCCTTTCCCGCCGGCTCGTCCTTCCCGTCCGGAAGCCTGCGGCCTTCGCCATCTCGCCTTTAGCGTGGATGACATCGACGGCGCCGTGAAGCATCTCGAAGACCACGGCGTGAAGTGCGAAGCGATTCGGGTCGATCCCTTTACCGGCAAGCGATTCACCTTTTTCAACGATCCCGATGGCCTGCCGCTGGAGCTTTACCAGCAGTGATGCCCGTCATGTGTGATAATGCCCGTCTTGTTCGGGCATTTTTTTGCGCAAAATCTCTATGACCCTACCCGCTATCGCTCACGCCGTTTCACCCTACCGCCAGCTGCTGGTGGGATTCAGCGGTGGTCTGGACTCCACCGTTCTGCTGCACCGTCTGATGCTCTGGCGCGACCAGGCGCCGGACGTGCAGCTTCGCGCTATCCATATTCATCATGGCTTAAGCCCGTATGCCGACGACTGGGTGACGCACTGCGAAGCGCTCTGTGCCGAATGGGATATCCCGCTGCGGGTTGAACGGGTCACGCTTGAGGACGAGGGGCTGGGGATCGAGGCGCAGGCGCGTAAGGCCCGCTATGCCGCCTTTGCCGGTGCGCTGAACGCCGGTGAAGCGCTGGTGACGGCGCAGCATATAGACGATCAGTGCGAAACCTTGATGCTCGCCCTTAAGCGGGGAAGCGGCCCGGCGGGATTATCCGCCATGCCCGAGCGCAGCGGTTTTGCCGGCACGCAGCTTATTCGCCCGCTGCTCGGCGAGAGCCGCGCCTCGCTGGAGGCCTGGGCGCAGGAACACAGCCTGCGCTGGATTGAGGACGACAGCAATCAGGACGACGGCTTCGACCGCAACTTTCTGCGTCTTCGCGTGCTGCCTTTGCTCGCTGCTCGCTGGCCGCATTTTGCGCAGGCCTCCGCCAGAAGCGCGCAGCTTTGTGCCGAGCAGGAAAGTTTGCTTGATGAGCTGTTAAGCGAAGAGCTGGCTAAGATGGTTTCCCCTGATGGTGCGCTGGCTATCGCGCCGCTGGAAACGCTGAGCGCTGCGCGTCGTGCTGCGCTGCTGCGACGCTGGCTGGCCGGGCAGAACGCGGCAATGCCGTCCAGGGCTATGCTCCAGCGTATCTGGGATGAAGTGGCTCTGGCGCGCGAAGACGCCACCCCCTGTTTGCATCTCAACGGCTTTGAGATCCGGCGCTACAAAAGCCAGCTGTGGTGGGTAAAGTCCCGACCCTCGCTCGCTGAGGTGGTTCTCGACTGGCCTGCGCCTGCTGACCCGCTCGTTCTGCCGTTTGATGCGGGCGTTGTGTCCTTGACCCGTCCGGGTCATATTCGCCTGCCGCAGGCTCATGAGCCCGTCACCGTGCGCTTTAAGGCCAGCGGAATGCTGCATATCGTCGGGCGTAACGGCGGGCGCAAGCTGAAGAAAATCTGGCAGGAGAGCAATGTGCCGCCCTGGTTGCGCGATACCACGCCGCTGCTTTTTTATGGAGAAACGCTGATTGCGGCTGCGGGCGTCTTTATTACCGAAGAGGGATGGGCGGAAGAGGGCGTGTGTCTGACGTGGAAAAGATAACGGGCAGCCAGGCTGCCCGTTGACGATATTCAGGATTCGCTCACCACGACGGTGCCGATCTCCGGATGGCTAAAGCTGGCAATTTTGTCCAGGCGAAGCTCCCGCGTCGCACCGGCATCTTCCACGACCAGATATTCCACATTTTTACGTGAAACCAGGTCGCTGGCTTTGGCCTTCAACACTTCGCCGTCTTTTAATTCCAGCGTCAGAACCAGATGATGCTGGCAGGCGAGTTCGAGGTTGTCATAGTCATCACAATTGATGGGTTGATAGGTATCATTCATCGACATAATCGCTCACCAGTAAATTCGCCGCAGCATACGCTGCTTTTTCCCTGACCGATTCTGAAAGGCTCTCATCAGAGGCCACTTCATTTAGCACTTTCAATACACAGCCCAACGCGTCAGGAATGTATCCCAGATCGCCGCTGGCGATTTCCGCATACCGTTTGCGAATTAGCTCACAATAATTATTCACATCCCCTCCTGCCAGCGTACTGACTTTACTGTGAGATATCATTAAGCCTACGAAGATAAACTCGGTTTAGCAAGGTGACTATACCACACTCATTCAAGCAATATCAGCGCCTTGATGGCGGGCAACATCACCTCGTAACAGCCTTTTGGTCCCGGATTCGCTACAATGTATCCCTGAATCGAAAGGAGTTCTCTCATGGCGCTGAAAGCGACAATTTATAAAGCTGTGGTCAACGTGGCGGATCTTGACCGCAACCAGTTTCTCGATGCGTCACTGACGCTGGCGCGCCACCCGTCTGAAACCCAGGAGCGCATGATGCTGCGCCTGCTGGCGTGGATCAAATATGCCGATGAACGATTACAGTTCACCCGTGGTCTGAGTGCGGAAGACGAGCCGGAAGCCTGGCTGCGTAACGACCATATGGGCATCGATCTGTGGATTGAACTCGGCCTGCCGGACGAGCGCCGAATCAAAAAAGCCTGTACCCAGTCCGGCGAGGTGGCGCTGTTCGCCTATAACCAGCGCGCGGCGGAGATTTGGTGGCAGCAGAACAAGAACAAATGCGGACAGTTTAAAAACCTCACCGTCTGGTATCTGGACGATGAGCAGCTGGCGCAGCTGAGCGCCTTTGCTGGCAGAACGATGGTCCTCCAGGCAACCATTCAGGACGGGGCGATCTGGCTCTCTGATTCTCAGAATAATCTTGAAATTCATCTGACCGCCTGGCAACCGTCCGCATGATCGTTATCTCCCGTAACGTCAGCATTCCGGATAATGAGCTGGAGATCACCGCGATCCGCGCTCAGGGAGCGGGCGGGCAGCACGTTAATAAGGCCTCAACGGCTATTCATTTGCGCTTTGACATCCGGGCCTCCAGCCTGCCAGAGTATTATAAAGAAAGCCTGCTGGCCGCCAGCCATCATCTGATCACCAGCGACGGCGTGATGGTGATTAAAGCCCAGGAGTACCGCAGCCAGGAGCTGAACCGGGAAGCGGCGCTCGCCAGGCTGGTCGCCGTGATTAAAGAGTTAACCGCAGTGCAAAAAAGCCGTCGGCCGACGCGACCTACCCGCGCATCGAAAGAGCGCCGATTGTCGTCGAAGTCGCAGAAATCCACAGTCAAAGCACTACGCGGTAAAGTTCGTCGCCCCACCGAGTGACGAAAAGGAACACCAATTTTTATAAGGAATTTTCAGTGAGAAAAGCACTATTGTCAGTCCTGGCAGTGAGTACGCTCTTTGCACTTTTCGGGTGTAACAACCGTGCGGAAACGCAGGTCCTGCAACCTGCGCAGGCGCAAGAATTAAAGCCTATGCAGCAAAGCTGGCGCGGCGTGTTGCCCTGCGCGGATTGTGAAGGGATCGAAACCTCGTTGTTCCTGGAAAAAGATGGTACCTGGGTGATGAACCAGCGCTATCAGGGGGCAAAAGAACCGTCTTCGTTCGCCACCTACGGCACCTGGGCGCGTACCGCTGAGAAGCTGATCCTGACCGACACCACCGGCGATAAGATCTATTTCCGCGCCAAAGGTGAAGGGATGGAGATGCTCGATCGTGAAGGCAACCCGATTGAGTCGCAGTTCAACTACACCCTGGCCCCGGTGAAAGCGGCACTGCCAGCGACACCGATGGCAATGCGCGGCATGTACTTCTATATGGCCGATGCGGCAATCTTTACCGACTGTGCCACCGGTAAGAAAGTCAGCGTGGCGAACAACGCGCAGCTGGAGCGTGATTTCGCCGTCGCGCGCGGCAACGACAGCAAGCCGGTATTACTGACGCTTGACGGTCATTTTACGATGGAGCCGAATCCGGATAGCGGTGAAATGGTGAAAACGCTGGTGGCCGATAAAGAGGCGAAGTTTGTTGCGGGCAAAGACTGTTCCAGTCAATAAGCGGTTCAGCCCTATAAAAAACCCCGCATCAGCGGGGTTTTTGTTTTTTACGCCTTGATGGCGTTGACCAGGTAATCAAGAATGTCGCCCGTCTTGATCATCTGCTTCTCACCGTTACGACGGTATTTGTATTCAATCTCGTCGCTGTCGAGGTTACGGTCGCCGATAACGATGGTGTGTGGAATACCGATCAGCTCCATATCCGCGAACATCACGCCCGGACGCTCTTTACGGTCGTCCATCAGCACGTCAATGCCCTTCGCACGCAGCTCAGCGTACAGCTTCTCGGCCAGCTCCTGCACGCGGTAAGACTTGTGCATGTTCATTGGCAGAATAGCAACCTGGAACGGTGCGATGTTGTCTGGCCAGACGATGCCGCGCTCGTCATAGTTCTGCTCAATCGCCGCCGCCACCACGCGGGTCACCCCGATACCGTAGCAACCCATGGTCAGCACCTGGTTACGGCCATCTTCGCCCTGAACCGCTGCGTTCATCGCGCGGGAATACTTATCGCCCAGCTGGAAGATATGGCCCACTTCGATACCGCGTTTGATCATCAGTGTACCCTGACCGTCCGGGCTTGGATCGCCGGCGACCACGTTACGGATATCCGCCACTTCTGGCGTCGCTACATCGCGATCCCAGTTGATGCCGAAGTAGTGCTTACCGTCAATGTTGGCGCCAGCAGCGAAATCGCTCATTGCCGCAACGGTGCGGTCAATCACAACCGGAACAGGCATATTGACCGGGCCCAGTGAGCCAGGACCGGCATTCACCACCGCGCGGATTTCCGCTTCGGTTGCAAAGGTCAGCGGGCTGGCAACCAGCGCCAGTTTTTCTGCTTTCACCTCGTTCAGTTCGTGATCGCCACGCACCAGCAGGGCAACCAGCGGGCTTTTGCTGCCTTCAACCGCTTTCACCAGCAGGGTTTTAACGGTCTTCTCAACCGGCAGATTGAACTGCTCGACCAGCTCGGCGATGGTTTTAGCGTTTGGCGTATCTACCAGCTTCATCTCTTCGGTTGCCGCCGCGCGTGGCGCTTTCGGTGCCAGCGCTTCTGCAAATTCGATGTTCGCCGCGTAGTCTGAGGAGTCAGAGAAGATCACATCGTCTTCGCCGCTCTGGGCCAGTACCTGGAACTCGTGAGATGCGCTACCGCCGATCGAGCCGGTGTCAGCCTGCACGGCGCGGAAATCCAGACCCATGCGGGAGAAGATTTTGCTGTAGGCGTCGTACATCTTGTCGTAAGTCTCTTGCAGGGATTCCTGAGAGGTATGGAAAGAGTAGGCATCTTTCATCAGGAACTCGCGAGAGCGCATCACGCCAAAGCGCGGACGGACTTCATCACGGAACTTGGTCTGGATCTGGAAGAAGTTCAGCGGCAGCTGTTTGTAAGAGCTCAGCTCGTTACGGATCAGATCGGTGATGACTTCTTCATGCGTTGGGCCGAGAACAAACGGACGATCGCCGCGATCGGCAATACGCAGCAGTTCAGGACCGTACTGCTCCCAGCGACCGCTCTCCTGCCACAGCTCAGAGGGCTGAACAACCGGCATTAACACCTCGATTGCACCGGCGTTGTTCATCTCTTCACGCACGATGTTTTCGACTTTTTTCAGGACGCGCACGCCGGTCGGCAGCCAGGTGTATAAACCTGAGGCCAGCTTGCGGATCATCCCGGCGCGGAGCATCAGCTGGTGGCTGATCACTTCGGCGTCGGCAGGTGTCTCCTTCAGAGTGGAGAGCAGATATTGGCTAGTACGCATGTTGTTACGGTTCCATTTCTACGATTGGAACAGGCTGAAACGCCAGCCTGACACAAAAAAAGTGGTTTAGTTTACCAGTGTGGCAAAGATGCCAAAAGAGAGGAAAATAAAATTACCTGGGTTCCAGGGCGAAGACTTCGAATCCCGCCTCGGTGACGCGCCAGCGGACGTTAAAATCCAGCAGCCAGACGGCGTAGGTTTTCCCGGCGTCCTCTTCTTTTCGATAGGCAGGACGTGGATCCTGAGCCAGCACTTCAACGATAAAATCCCGCAGGCGCGGGTAGCGCTTTTCCAGCTCAATAAGCTGAATGGCCAGTTCCGGCGTGAAGCAGACCGGCATATCGGCCTGCGGCGCCTGCTGGGCATAGCTTGCGCGTGCGTCAGGCAGAGCTTCTGCGAAAGGAAGGTAAGGCTTGATGTCGATAACCGGCGTGCCATCCACCAGATCGAGGCTGCCCAGCTCAAGGATAACCTGCTCCTTGTGAGCGCGGATCCCTTTCAGTTCAACCAGAGACATGCCCACCGGATTCGGGCGGAAGGTTGAGCGGGTGGCGAACACCCCCATTCTTGCATTCCCACCCAGACGAGGAGGGCGCACGGTTGGACGCCAGCCGCCTTCCATCGTCTGGTGAAACACAAAAATAACCCACAGGTGGCTAAATGCTTCCAGCCCGCGCACCGCATCGGCCTGATTGTAAGGCGCGATTAAGTGAAGCTCGCCGCCGCTGCTTTTCACCAGACCAGGCTGGCGCGGAACGGCAAACTTCTCTTTATACGGGGAGCGGATAACGCCTATCTGCTCGAACTGAAATGAACTCATTTAGCAGAGATGTTAAGCGCAGAACCGACGCAAACGGCCTGACGATAGCAGCCCGGCGTACCGCTGGTGACTTCGCAGCTGTGCAGCAGAACTGCGTTCGCTTTCATTTTGGAAGCATTGATCTGCATACGCTTGCGGGCGGTTGGGATATTCGGTGGGGAATCCTGATTTGTCGCCTGGCAGGAATCGCCGCTTACTTCACCCAGCTCGCGGAACGGCTTGCCCACTAAGTCTTCGGCTTTGGTGATAATTCTTACCGGCGCAGGGCGAGGGGCTTTCGGTTTCGCTGGCTCCGCTTTTGGCGGGGTTGCAGTGCTTTGAACAGGTTCAACAGGAGATCTGCTTAGCATAGAACAGCCGCTCAGCATCAGTGCTAAAAGACAGATCGGTAAAGCACGCATAATAGTTCCTCAGTGGATAATCAAATCGGCAGATATTGAATCAGTTAGCTGCATAAATGACAAGACGGGCAAATGCCCGTCCTGATGATATTACACTGAGGTCAGATTACCAGCCTTTAACAGCGCCGCCGTTAAAGACCTTGTTGGCTTCCTGATAAACTTCGTCAGACTGATACGCCTGAACGAATTTCTTCACGTTCTCGGCATCTTTGTTGTCTTCACGGGTTACGATCAGGTTGACGTACGGAGAGTCTTTATCTTCAACGAAGATACCGTCTTTCGCAGGGGTCAGACCAATCTGGCTTGCGTAGGTGGTGTTGATAACCGCCAGGGCAATCTGCGCATCGTCCAGGGAGCGCGGCAGCTGTGGTGCTTCCAGCTCAACCAGTTTCAGATTTTTTGGATTCTCGGTCACGTCCAGAACGGTCGGCAGCAGGCCAACGCCGTCTTTCAGTTTGATCAGACCCACTTTTTGCAGCAGCAGCAGGGAGCGGCCCAGGTTGGTTGGATCGTTAGGAATCGCAACCTGAGAACCCGGCTGTAATTCGTCCAGAGATTTAATTTTCTTGGAGTAGCCCGCGATTGGATAAACGAAGGTGTTACCGGCAGCAACCAGCTTATAGCCACGGTCTTTGATCTGCTGATCCAGGTACGGTTTATGCTGGAAGGCGTTCGCGTCGATGTCGCCTTTGCTCAGCGCTTCGTTTGGCAGAACGTAGTCATTGAAGGTCACCAGCTCAACGTCCAGACCGTATTTCTCTTTCGCGACTTTCTGCGCTACTTCAGCAACCTGCTGTTCTGCGCCCACAATCACGCCCACTTTAATATGGTTCGGATCCTTCTCGTCCTGACCACAACCCACCAGTGCCAGAGAGCCGATCAGCGCGCCTACCGCTGCAAAGGTCTTTAATTTAAACGCCATGTTTTATCCTTAACTCGTCGAGTTTGTGTTGTGTTTAACGTTATTTGTGAGTAACAGCCCGGACGATACGATCGCCAGAGAACTGGATTAAGTAAACCAGAACGACCAGCAATACCAGAACCGTATTCATCACGGTAGCGTTATAGCCGATATAACCGTATTGATAGCCAATCTGACCTAAACCGCCCGCGCCAACGGCACCGCCCATCGCGGAATAGCCAACCAGCGTGATAAGCGTGATGGTCGCGGCGTTCACCAGGCCCGGCAGCGCTTCAGGAAGCAGAACTTTACGCACGATCTGAAGCGGAGTTGCACCCATAGCGCGTGACGCTTCGATCAAACCGGTTGGAATTTCCAGCAGGGCGTTTTCCACCATACGGGCGATAAACGGTGCTGCACCGACGGTCAGCGGGACAATCGCCGCCTGAAGACCAATAGAGGTCCCAACGATCACGCGGGTAAAGGGAATCATCCACACCAGCAGAATAATGAACGGGATCGAACGGAAGATGTTCACGAAGGCAGAGAGCGTACGGTAGAGCTTCGCGTTCTCAATAATTTGCCCAGGACGCGTCACGTACAGCAGAACGCCGACCGGCAGGCCAATCACGAAACCAAAGAAACCTGATACGAAGGTCATTGCCAGCGTTTCCCACACGCCGCGAACCAGCAGCCAAATCATCGGTTCAGACATAACCCAGTACCTCTACTTTTACATGATGTTCTTGCAGCCAGGCGATCGCCGCCTGTGTTTCTTCCTGTGTGCCGTGCATTTCAGTCAGCATGATGCCGAACTTCACGCCGCCTGCGTAATCCATCTGCGCGCTAATAATGTTGTTGTTTACGTTGAAGCGGCGCGCGGTTTCGGAAAGCAGCGGCGCATCCACGGACTGACCGGTGAACTCCATGCGTAGCATCGGCACGCTGTCCGCCGTCGATTCTGATTTCAGACGCTCCAGATAATCTTCCGGAATATCCAGATGCAGCGTGGACTGAATAAACTGCTGTGCCAGCGGCGTTTTAGGATGCGAGAACACTTCGCTCACGGTGTCTTGCTCAATCAGCTCACCGTTGCTGATCACGGCAACGCAGTCGCAGATGCGTTTCACCACGTCCATTTCATGCGTAATAAGGAGGATGGTCAGACCGAGGCGACGGTTAATGTCTTTCAGCAGTTCCAGAATAGAGCGGGTCGTTGCCGGATCTAACGCGCTGGTGGCTTCATCACACAGCAGAATTTTTGGATTGCTTGCCAGCGCACGGGCAATTGCCACACGCTGTTTTTGACCGCCGGAAAGGTTTGCCGGATAGCTGTCGTGCTTATCACCTAAGCCCACCAGATCCAGCAGCTCGGTCACGCGGCGCTTGATTTCATCTTTCGGGGTATTGTCCAGCTCAAGCGGCAGGGCAACGTTGCCAAATACCGTGCGGGATGCCAGCAGGTTAAAGTGCTGGAAAATCATGCCGATCTGACGACGCGCTTTGGTTAATTCTTTCTCTGAGAGGGCGGTAAGTTCCTGTCCGCCAACGTCCACGGTGCCCTGCGTTGGCCGCTCAAGCAGGTTAACACAACGGATCAGCGTACTTTTGCCCGCACCCGATGCGCCAATGACGCCATAAATTTGACCAGCAGGAACATGCAGGCTGACGTTGTTCAGCGCCTGAATGGTTCGGTTCCCCTGCTGGAACACTTTGGTGATATTGGAAAGTTTAATCATTAGATTATTTTTATCGTATGTAAGTTAGCCGTGGCATTTTCTTCTGCCAGATACGGGTGATGCCCGTAAACAAAATGGATGTTAAGGCATCCAGACGTCTAAATCAATCCAACTCTGTGCGATGAGCACTTTATTGCGCTGCGATTCATGAGATACTAGCTGAACATGCCTTTTTCAGGAGCAAACCGGTGGCAAAATCAGTACCCGCAATTTTTCTCGACCGTGATGGCACTATTAATGTGGATCACGGTTATGTCCATGAGATCGATGAGTTCGAGTTTATCGAGGGCGCAATAGATGCAATGCGCCAGCTGAAAGAGATGGGTTATGCGCTGGTGGTGGTCACCAATCAGTCGGGTATTGCACGCGGTAAATTCACCGAAGCGCAGTTTGAAACGCTGACCGAATGGATGGACTGGTCATTGGCCGATCGCGGCGTCGATCTCGACGGTATCTATTATTGTCCGCACCATCCTCAGGGAACAGTAGAAGAGTACCGTCAGACGTGCGACTGTCGTAAGCCGCATCCGGGCATGTTTATCTCCGCACAAGAATTCCTGCACATCGATATGGCGGCTTCTTATATGGTGGGCGATAAATTGGAAGATATGCAGGCGGCGGCGGCTGCCGGCGTAGGCACTAAAGTTCTCGTTCGTACCGGTAAGCCCGTTACCCCAGAAGCCGAGAATGCGGCTGATTGGGTGGTTAATAGCCTGGCAGAACTGCCAAAAGAGATTAAAAAGCATCAAAAATAGGCGTTTTGGCGAAAAGGTGAGCGGTTGAAATAAAATTGTATTTTTCCGCTTGTCATTCCTTGGGAGCTCCCTATAATGCGCCTCCATCGACACGGCGGATGTGAATCACTTCACAAACAACCCGGTCGGTTGAAGAGAAAAAATCCTGAAATAACGGGTTGACTCTGAAAGAGGAAAGCGTAATATACGCCACCTCGCAACGGTGAGCGAAAGCCGCGTTGCACTGCTCTTTAACAATTTATCAGACAATCTGTGTGGGCACTCAAAGTGACATG
>NZ_JBPTTK010000017.1:0-93787 GCF_053290175.1 Enterobacter sp. 186315
TGCCGGGAGCCCGGGTTGTCAGGGCGGTGGCGGTGAACCGCCCTGACACGTTCACGAGTATTGTGGCGACAGAGAAGCAAGGAACGTAAGGTGAACGGAATGACCACGATAGCCGTATGTTTCCCCTCACCCCTGCCCTCTCCCAAAGGGAGAGGGAGTAAACAGTGCCTGGAAATCACCCGCTCTTCTTCCCCGGCTTTAACCCGCGGTGAAGCTCGTTAATCCGCTTCATCGACTTAATGGTGCGCTGCGGCTCGGTGGAGGCCACCGACAAAATAATCATCTCCAGACACAGCAGCACCGTCCCGTGCAGGGGGATTTTGCCCTTCTCGCCGCCGCGCGGAACGTGGATCACCACGCTCGCCTCTTTGCTAAAGCGCGAGTCCGTCGCGTTGGTCAGCAAAATGGTGGGAATGCCCAGACGCTTTGCCTCGCGCAGCGTGGTTTGCCCTTCCCGGTGCGCCGATTTCTGCGCCATCATCACCAGCACGTCGCCGCGCTGAAGCGCAATCAGCTGCTCGGCAAGCCCTATCCCGGTGCGGTTAAGCGGCGTGGCGGGTAGGCCCATACGACTGAACAGCCGGGCGGTGTAGTCCGCGAGAATGCCCGATGCGCCAATGCCAAAAATCGCCACCTGCCGCGCCTGAGCCAGCAGTGATACCGCCTGCGCCATCGCGTAGCGGTTGCCCGGCTCGGACAACACTTCGCAGGTGTGCTGATGCCCTTCGAGCACGAAGTCGATGCTCGCGTTGACGTCGCTGGTGAGCGTATTCACCGTGGTGGAGATCTTCTCGCTGGAGGTCACCACCGGGCCAAACCACTGCTCCAGCGTCTGCTTCAGGTCGCGCAGCCCGGCAAAGCCGAGCGCCTGGATCGTTCGCACCACGGTGGCGTCCGAGGTTTTAAGCTGCCCGGCAATTTCCATTGCCGTCTGCTCCATCACCGCTTCCCGGTTTTCATTGATATAGCGCGCCACCTGCAACATACGCGGCGTGAGCTGGTGGGCGCGCGAGCGAAACCGCTCGCCGTAAACGTCAACCCGCGCTTTGTCCTTGCGGATCATTGCGATCCCTCCGGCAGCGGACGCCCGGCGATCTGCGACTGCACCTGCGCCGCCATCAGCCCTAAGGAGGCAAACGAGTTCGAAATGGCCTCTTCACGGGAGATCAGCACGTAATGCCCGCGACGACAGGCGTTGAGGAACTGGCACCAGCCCGGCATTACCGCCTCCATCGCCTTTAGCTCGTCCTGCGGCGTACCGCCCGTGTCGCCGCGCCAGGTGGCGAACACGAAATCGGCGTCCAGCTCCGGCAGGCGCTCGGCGCTGACGTCAATGCGCCCGCCCTCCGGGATGCTTTCAATCAGCGGCGGGAAGCGAAAACCGGCATCGCGCAGCACCCGTCCGAGAGAGTGATAGCTGTGCATGGCGGTGATTTTCCCCTGGTTGGCCTGGATCACCGACACGCTGATGTTGCGGGTGTCGATGGTCGCCTTCAGCGCCGCGATCTGCGCCTGATACCGACGCTCCAGAATCGCCAGCCGCGCCTGCGTGCCCGTCAGCTGCGCCAGCTTGCGGTAAATCTCCGGCGCGCCGCCGTCCAGGTGATCGATGCTCACCGTCGGGGCAATTTTTTCCAGCTGCTCAACGGGCGTGTTGCGGGTCGGCTCGGTAATGATCAGATCCGGTTTAGCGGCTGCGATGGCTTCGATATCAATATCCGCCGTGCCGATAAATTTAATCGTGGAATGATCAAAATCGACGCCCGTTAGCAGGCTGCCGGAGCGGATAAAGTGGCTGCCGTCCGGACGCGTGCGCCCGTGGCTCGCGACCGGCGGCACGCCAAGCTCAATCAGCGGAATGGTGATATCCAGATCGTGCAGCGAGACTATCCGCTGCGGATGAAGCGGCACGGCCACCTTGCGCCCCAGATCGTCGGTAAAGGTCCGGGTCGGCTCGGCGGCGTGCAGCGAAAAGCCCACCAGCAGCAGCATTGAAAACAGTAAGCGCATGATTATTCCTCGTTAAAATCTGTCCCGGCGCTGCCACAGCAGCAGCAGGAAAAACGGCCCGCCGATCAGGGAGATGACAATGCCTGCGGGCAGCTGCAACGGCAGAAACGCCAGACGCCCGACGTTATCCGCTACCAGCACCAGCAGCGCGCCGAGCACCGCGCTGCCGGTCAGCAACGCGGTCTGCCCGCCGCGCAGCAGGGCGCGCGCCATGTGCGGGGCAATCAGTCCGACAAAGCCAATGCTGCCCACGCAGGAGACGCAGGCGGCGGTCAGCAGCACGGGCGCGAGCACGCGCAGCAGCGCCAGCCGGGAGGTCGATACGCCTAACCCCGTCGCCGCCGGGTTGCCGAGCAGCGCCACGTCCGCCGCCCGGGCGGTAAACAGCAGCAGCGCAAAGGCGGGGATCGCCCAGCCCGCGGCGATAGCCACCAGCGTCCAGTTTGCCGCATGCAGGCTGCCCGCCAGCCACAGCATCGCGGTCTGCACGTCGCGCACGTCCGCGGTGGTCATAAAAACGCCCATTGCCGCCGCAAACGCCCAGGAGACACCGATGCCGATCAGAATAAATCGCGGGCGCGAGATATCCCGCGCCAGCACCACCACCAGCAGCGCCGTCAGCAGCCCGCCCGCCATGCCGATTACAGGACGCCAGAACAGGCTCACCGCCGGAAACTGGAAAATCAGCAGCAGCACCGCCGCGCTACAGCCCTCTTTCACGCCGATGAGCCCCGGGTCGGCAAGCCCGTTGCGGGTGATGGACTGCATCGCCGCCCCGGCTATGCCGAGCATCGCGCCGCACAGCAGCGCCATCAGCAGGCGCGGCAGACGAATATCCAGCACGATGTAGCGGGTATCCGCAGGCAAAGCGTCCGGATGAAACAGCGCGCGCCCGATGGCGGAAGCGGGAATGGGCAGCGAGCCGTGCGTCAGGCCGACGCCCAGCAGCACCAGCGCTACAAGTGAAAACAGCAACAGGCTCGCCAGCGTGCGGGGGCGGACAAGCCGTGAGAAGCCGCCCAGGCGCAGCGCGTGAAACCCCGCCCGGCTCATTTGAACAGCCTCGATGCCATCAGGATGAACACCGGCGCACCGACCAGGGCGGTCATCACCCCGGTGGCCAGCTCGTAAGGGGTAAAGAGCGTGCGGGCGGCGATATCCGCGAGCAGCAGAACCAGCGCGCCGCAGAGCGCGGAGAGCGGCACCATCACCCGAATATCCGCCGACACCAGACGGCGGATCAGCTGGGGCACCACCAGGCCGATAAAGCCGATCGGCCCGGCAATCGCCACCGCCGCGCCACACAGCAGCGCAACGGAGAGCAGCGCGAACAGGCGGGTTTTCAGCAGCGACACGCCCAGCCCCTGCGCCATTCTGTCGCCCAGCGCCAGCATGTTAAGCGACGGCGAAAGCCAGAGCGCCAGTGTAAAACCGATGCCTGCCACCCACGAGGCGGAGCGGATAGTCTCGCCGTTTAGCCCGGCTAAATCGCCCGCCAGCCAGGTGCGCAGGGCGAGCAGCGTCTGCTCATCCAGGATCAGCACCGCCGCGGTAATGGAGGAAGCAAAGGCCGACAGCGCCACGCCGCACAGGGTCACTTTCATGGGCGTTAGCCCGGCGCGCCCGGCGGAGGAGAAGGCCAGCACCAGCAGAAACAGCGCGGCGGCACCGGCGGCGGCAATCAGCGGGCGACCAAACGGCAGCGCCACCCCGAACGCGCTGGTCAGCACCACCGCCAGCGCCGCGCCCGCGTTCAGCCCGAGAATATGCGGCTCGCCTAACGGATTGCGGATCACCGATTGCAGCAGCACCCCCGCCACCCCAAGCGCCGCGCCGACGATCAGCGCCGCGCCCAGACGCAGCAGGCGCAGGTTAATAATGACGTTATGGTCAAAGCTGCGCGGATCGAAATGGACGAAGGCCTGCACCACCGTTTGCGGTGCGATGACGCGTGCGCCGGTGCCCAGGTGCGCGATCGCCCCGGCTAACAGCAGCAGCGTAAAGAGCACAACCGCCAGAGAGGTGCGGATCATGATGTCGCCGCCGTCTGGCGAAACGGCATAAAGAAGGGCTTGCCGGTCAAGGGGTTAATCGACATATGCACGTCGACGTCGAACACCGCTTTGATCAGCTCCGGCGTGCAGGCGTCGCCTTCGTGCAGCACGCCCTCTACTTTGCCCTGACGTAAAAAGACCAGCGAATCGCCGTAGTTCACGGCGAAATTCAGATCGTGGAGCACCACCACCACGGTGCGCCCGTGATCGCGGGTCAGCGCGTGCAGCAGTTCGAGGATCTCCACCTGATAGCGCAGATCGAGGTACGTCGTGGGTTCATCCAGCAGGATATAGGGCGTTTGCTGCGCCAGGGCCATCGCTATCCAGCAGCGCTGACGCTGGCCGCCGGAAAGACTTTCGACGGGCAGATGGGCAAATTCGGCGGTGCCCGTCAGGCGCAGCGCCTCTTCCACCGCGCGTTCGTCCTCCTCCGTCCACTGGCGCATCAGGTTCTGCCAGGGAAAGCGCCCGCGCGACACCAGCTCAAACACGGTTAGTCCTTCAGGCAACAGCGGGGACTGCGGCAGAATACCGAGGCGGCGGGCAACGGTTTTGGTGGGCTGGTCGTGGATCGCCTTGCCGTCGAGCAGCGCGCAGCCGCCCAGCGGCTGAAGCAGACGCGCGATGGTATTAAGAAGCGTGGATTTTCCGCAGCCGTTCGCCCCGACCAGGACGGTCATTTTCTGCTGCGGGATCGCAAGGGAGATATCATCAACGATGATTTTTTTCTGGTAGCCAGCAGAGAGGTTTTGCAAAACCAGCCCCGGCTTTGTCGTGTTATGAGCCACGTGAACGCCAACTTAATAAAATAACGAACAAATAAAAATAAAAATCATTCTCTTTTGAAAGTTTGCCGCTGCGCCCTGTAGTAGTCAAGCGGATAAACACCCTGCTTATGCCAGGGAATTAGCTACGCCACTAACATAGTCAACCTTATTTTTATTCCTTTAAATTCATAAAGTTAACTATTAACTAAACGTACCCGTCATCACGCAAACCCGCTGTAGCCGATTTTTTCGTTTTTCCATTTACTACTACATATCCGCATGATTGAATGATTCTCAATTACAAGTTCGATGCCTGAACAGGCTAACGAACAGCGCAGTAAGGGCAATGACTCACACATTTTTCTGCGAACAGCGCTTCGCAGAGTATTTCGGGAAAACAGATGTAATGGCTACGTTCACACCTTCTCTCTCCGGGATTAAAGGGCGCGCGCTCTTTTCGCTGCTGTTTATAGCTCCTCTGGTACAGGCGGCGACGCAGGACGGCGAAACGCTCACCGTAACCGCCGATCCTGATGCCGCGACCGAGGCCACGAACGGCTATCAGCCGCTCAACACCTCTACCGCCACGCTGACCAACATGCCGATGCTGGATATTCCGCAGGTGGTAAATACCGTGAGCGATAACGTGCTGGAGGATCAGCACGCCACCACGCTTGATGAAGCGCTGTATAACGTCAGCAACGTGGTGCAAACCAACACGCTCGGCGGCACGCAGGACGCCTTCGTGCGCCGCGGGTTTGGCGCGAACCGTGACGGCTCGATCATGACCAACGGCCTGCGCACCGTGCTGCCGCGCAGCTTTAACGCCGCCACCGAACGGGTAGAGGTGCTGAAAGGCCCGGCCTCGGCGCTGTACGGCATTCTCGATCCCGGCGGGCTGATCAACGTGGTGACTAAACGCCCGGAAACCCGCTTCGGCGGCGCGATCTCAGCCACCTCGTCGAGCTTTGGCGGCGGCACCGGGCAGCTGGATGTGACCGGGCCGATTGAGGGGACGCGTCTGGCGTACCGTCTGACGGGGGAGTATCAGGACGAGGATTACTGGCGCAATTTCGGCACCGAGCGCAGCACCTTTATCGCGCCGTCCCTGACCTGGTTTGGCGATGACGCGACCGTCACCGTGCTCTATTCCCATCGCGACTACAAAACGCCGTTCGATCGCGGGACGATCTTCGATCTCAACACTAAGCAGCCGGTAAAGGTCGATCGGGAAACCCGCTTCGATGAGCCGTTTAACGTCACCGACGGGCAGTCGGATCTGGCCCAGCTGAACGCGGAATACCGGCTGAACAGCCAGTGGACGGCGAAGTTCGATTACAGCTTTAGCCAGGATAAATACAGCGATAATCAGGCGCGCGTGATGGCCTACGATGCGAAAACCGGCAACCTGACCCGCCGTGTCGATGCCACCCAGGGATCGACCCAGCGGATGCACGCCACCCGCGCCGATTTGCAGGGCAATGTGGATATCGCGGGCTTCTACAACGAGATCCTCACCGGCGTGTCGTACGAGAATTACGATCTGCTGCGCACCGACATGATCCGCTGTAAGAACGTCAAAGATTTCAATATCTACAACCCGAGCTACGGCAATCTCGGGAAATGCACCACCGTGTCGGCCGCCGACAGCGATCAGACCATCAAGCAGGAGAGCTACTCCGCCTACGCGCAGGACGCGCTGTATCTGACCGATAAATGGATCGCCGTGGCCGGGCTGCGCTACCAGTACTACACCCAGTACGCGGGCAAGGGCCGTCCGTTTAACGTCAACACCGACAGCCGCGACGACCAGTGGACGCCGAAGCTTGGCCTGGTCTACAAGCTGACGCCGAACGTGTCGCTGTTCGCCAACTACTCCCAGACGTTTATGCCGCAGTCGTCCATTGCGAGCTACATCGGCGATCTGCCGCCGGAAACGTCAAATGCTTATGAAGTGGGCGCGAAGTTTGACCTGTTCGACGGCGTTACCGCCAATATCGCGCTGTTTGATATTCACAAGCGCAACGTGCTTTATACCGAAAGCGTGGGGGATGAAACCATCGCCAAAACCGCGGGCCGCGTGCGTTCGCAGGGCGTGGAGGTGGATTTAGCCGGGTCGTTGACCGAGAACACCAACATTATCGCCAGCTACGGCTATACGGATGCGAAGGTGCTGGAAGATCCGGACTACGCGGGCAAACCGCTGCCGAACGTGCCGCGCCATACCGGATCGCTGTTCCTGACCTACGATATTCAGAATGCGTTTGCCGGGAATACCCTGACGCTTGGCGGCGGCGGGCATGGCGTGAGCCGCCGCTCGGCCACCAACGGCGCGGATTATTACCTGCCGGGCTATTTCGTGGCGGACGCGTTTGCGGCGTACAAAATGAAATTGCA
Source organism: Enterobacter sp. 186315 (assembly GCF_053290175.1). Taxonomy (NCBI): domain Bacteria; kingdom Pseudomonadati; phylum Pseudomonadota; class Gammaproteobacteria; order Enterobacterales; family Enterobacteriaceae; genus Enterobacter; species Enterobacter sp. 186315. The sequence continues at coordinate 7,229 of NZ_JBPTTK010000017.1, forward strand.
GTATCCGGTGACGCTTCAGCTGAACGTTAAGAACCTGTTTGATAAGACCTATTACACCTCGTCTGTCGCGACCAACAACCTGGGCAACCAGATTGGCGATCCGCGCGAAGTGCAGTTTACGGTGAAGATGGAGTTTTGACGTAAAAAAGCCCGGTGGCGCTAGCGCTTACCGGGCCTACGATTTTTCCCCTCTCCCTGTGGGAGAGGGTCAGGGTGAGGGGCTATCAGGCCTCAATATCCGCCATATCGCCTTTCTCCTGCAACCAGTTACGTCGGTCTTCCGAACGTTTCTTGGCAAGCAGCATATCCATCATGGCGTTGGTTTGCTGTTCATCTTCGTCGCTAATCGTCAGCTGCACCAGGCGGCGCGTGTTCGGATCCAGCGTCGTTTCACGCAGCTGCATCGGGTTCATCTCGCCCAGCCCTTTAAAGCGCTGCACGTTTGGCTTGCCCTTCTTACGCTTGAGCTGTTCCAGCACGCCCGCTTTCTCTTCTTCCGTCAGCGCGTAATAGACCTCTTTGCCGAGATCGATACGGTACAGCGGCGGCAGCGCAACGTGGACGTGACCGTTTTTCACCAGCGTGCGGAAGTGCTTCACGAACAGCGCGCACAGCAGCGTGGCGATGTGCAGACCGTCGGAGTCCGCATCCGCGAGGATACAGATCTTGCCGTAGCGCAGCTGGCTCAGATCGTCGCTGTCAGGATCGATGCCGATCGCCACGGAGATATCGTGAACTTCCTGCGAGGCCAGCACTTCATCTGACGACACTTCCCAGGTGTTCAGGATCTTACCTTTGAGCGGCATGATCGCCTGATACTCGCGATCGCGCGCCTGTTTGGCCGATCCGCCCGCTGAGTCACCTTCCACCAGGAACAGCTCGGTACGGTTAAGATCCTGCGCGGTGCAGTCCGCCAGCTTGCCCGGCAGCGCGGGGCCGCTGGTCAGCTTTTTACGCACCACTTTTTTCGCCGCACGCAGACGACGCTGGGCGCTGGAGATCGCCATTTCGGCCAGCATTTCTGCCGCCTGCACGTTCTGGTTCAGCCACAGGGTAAAGGCATCTTTCACCACCCCGGAGACAAACGCCGCGCACTGGCGTGAGGACAGACGTTCTTTGGTCTGCCCGGCGAACTGCGGATCCTGCATCTTCACGGAGAGCACGTAGGCGCAGCGATCCCAGATATCTTCCGCCGACAGCTTCACGCCGCGCGGCAGAATGTTGCGGTATTCGCAGAACTCGCGCATCGCGTCCAGCAGGCCCTGGCGCAGGCCGTTAACGTGCGTACCGCCGAGCATGGTGGGGATCAGGTTGACGTAGCTTTCGGTCAGCAGCTCGCCGCCTTCCGGCAGCCAGAGCAGCGCCCAGTCCACCGCTTCGGTGTCGCCGCTAAAATTACCGACAAACGGTTTTTCCGGCAGCGTTGGCAGGCCGTTGACCGCTTCGCACAGGTAGTCGTTCAGGCCGTCGGCGTAGCACCAGGTCTGTTCGGTATTGTTAACGTGGTCTTTAAAGGTAATTTCAACGCCCGGACAGAGCACCGCTTTGGCTTTCAGCAGGTGGGTCAGGCGCGAAACGGAAAAGCGCGGGCTGTCGAAGAAACTTTCGTCAGGCCAGAAGTGGACGCTGGTACCGGTGTTGCGCTTAGCGCAGGTACCCACGACCTTCAAATCCTGCACTTTTTCGCCGTTTTCAAAGGCGATATTGTAGATTTGCCCGTCGCGGCGAACGTTCACTTCCACGCGCTTAGACAGGGCGTTAACCACGGAGATCCCCACGCCGTGCAGGCCGCCGGAGAACTGGTAGTTTTTGTTGGAGAATTTACCGCCCGCGTGCAGACGACAGAGGATCAGCTCAACGGCCGGGACACCCTCTTCCGGGTGAATATCCACCGGCATCCCGCGCCCGTCGTCGATGACTTCCAGCGACTGATCGGCGTGCAGGATAACGTCGACGCGTTTGGCATGGCCTGCCAGCGCTTCGTCCACACTGTTATCAATAACTTCCTGGCCCAGGTGGTTTGGGCGCGTGGTATCGGTGTACATCCCAGGACGGCGGCGAACCGGCTCAAGCCCGGTGAGTACCTCAATGGCATCAGCGTTATAGGTTTGCGTCATGATTTAAACTAGCAATTCGCAGCGATTGTCAGAGGCTGTGCAGTCCAAGAAAATCGACAATCTGGGTGAAATGATCCTCAAAGCCCGTGAAAGCATGGTTTCCGCCCTCTTCTATAGTCTGGCGGCAGGATGCGTAATACGCCACTGCCTGGCGGTAATCCAGCACTTCATCTCCCGTTTGTTGCAATAGCCAGATAAGATCCGGCGCTTCAAGCGGGTCGACCTGCATAACTTTGAGATCGTAAATATGGCGTGACTCTAGCACATATTGCTGTCCGGTGTAGGGGTTCTCGTTTTGCCCAAGAAAGTCCCGTAACAGCTTAAACGGCCGCACCGCCGGGTTGACCACAACCGCTGGCAGCATGAAGCATTGCGAGAGCCAGGTGGCGTAATACCCCCCCAACGAGGAGCCGACCACGCCGAAGGATTCTCCGCCGTGTTCGAGAACGATGGATTCCAGCATCTCCGCCGCGTCCGCCGGGTAAGGCGGCAGCTGCGGGATAATCATCTCAATGTGCGGATGATGCTCGCCCAACCACGCACGAAACTGCGTTGCCTTTGCCGAGCGCGGGGAGCTGTTGAACCCATGTAAATAAAGAAGCGTAGACATCAATAGCCTTCTGAAGCGGTGTCAGGACGAAATTGCGTCCCCGACAGGCGGCACACTTCGGTGGTCAGCGAGCCGTCGGCGTGAAGTTCCAGCCAGCGCCAGCCCGGTGCGATGGTGTCCAGGGTGAAGTTGGCGCAGTGCGGCTTAAACTGAACGCAGGTGGAAGGCGTCGCCAGCAGACGGCGGCCATTCCAGTCGAGATCCTGTTCCTGATGAATGTGTCCGCAAAGCAGATTTTTCACGCGCGGGAATTTCACCAGCACGCTGTCGAGCGCCGCAGAGTTGCGCAGACTGTGCTGATCGAGCCAGCTACAGCCCGCAGGCAGAGGATGATGATGGAGCAGAAGCAGCGTATGGCGCTCTGGCTCGGCCGCGAGCCGGGTTTCCAGCCAGTCGAGCTGGAACTCGCTCAGCTCACCGTGCGGCACGCCAAATACCTGGCTATCGAGCAGCAGGATTTGCCACTGGTCACCCGTGAAAACGGTCTTTGCCGGAGAGATGCCCGCGTCATGGAGCGCGCCGAACATCGCAGGCTGGAAGTCATGATTACCCGGCAGCCAGACGCAGGGTGCGCTGAAGCTCGCGATGCCCTCAGCGAAGTGCTGATACGCCGCGGCGGATTGATCCTGCGCCAGATCGCCCGTCGCGACAATCAAATCGCACGGACGGTTTTCCGCATGAATCGCGCTCAGAACAGCCTGATAGCTCTCCCAGGTATTCACGCCAAGCAGGGTTTCATGCTTTTCGGCAAAGAGGTGGGTGTCGGTGATTTGTAATATCCTGACTGGCGCCCCACCAGCAACAGTCAGGTTCAACAGGCTTTCCAAATGGTGTCCTTAGGTAGGTTTATGACGCTAACAAACCGGAATCGCCATTGCTCCATGTGCTAAACAATATCTTAGCCAGTCAGCTAAAAACTGGTTAATTTGATGCTTTTCGTCGCGTTGATGCAACTTTTTATTCGGGTAATCATACCGCGCTTTGAAGCGAAAGATCTGCTGACTTGAACACACTTCAGCCACCATCGCGTCGTGATACAGGCGCACCGTCATTGACGGCAGGCTCCAGTAGCTAATGCTGGGCGCGGTTTGCTCGATTTCCACCAACGTAGTGTAGCGCGTTGATTCTGTAATCGTTAATCGATACTGCGCGTTGCTCACCTGATAGCTTACCGTTTCGCCGGGTGCGTCGTTTCGCGGCAGCAGGCGGCGCAATTGTGCGAAATTGGTCTCGCACAGGCGCATCATTTCTGGGAAGTCAGGTGTATAACGCTTCATTTTTTCCACTCGTTTCGTAATCTCTCATAATGCAGCTGTAGCCATTGCAGGGCGATGACAGACGCCGCGTTGTCGATTTTCCCCTCTTCTACCCATTGGTAAGCCTGCTCCCGGCTCACCACATGAACACGAATATCTTCGTTTTCATCAGCCAGACCGTGAATACCTTCCGCGGTCGTGGCGTCCACTTCACCCACCATAATAGACAAGCGCTCGCTGGTCCCACCCGGGCTTGCCAGATAGCTCAGCACCGGTTTCGTGCGGCCCACAACCAGACCCGCCTCTTCCTGCGCTTCGCGTCGCGCCACGTCTTCTACCGATTCGCCTTCTTCGATCATCCCGGCCACCATTTCCAGCAGCCACGGGCTTTCGCTGGTGTCATACGCGGCAATACGGATTTGCTCGACCAGCACAACTTCATCACGCACTGGGTCAAAGGGTAGCAAGACTGCGGCGTGACCGCGCTCAAAAATTTCACGACGGATTTCACCACTCATTTCGCCGTTGAAGAGGCGGTGCCGGAAACGGTAAAGATCCATTGAAAAAAAACCGCTATAGAGCGTTTCTCGTGCAATAATTTCTACATCGTTTTTGGCGAATGTCACTGGCAACTTACCTGGTTTTTGCATGAGTCATGTCCTGCTTGCAAATTGTGATGAAATCATGAATTTCAAGGCTGTGAGTAAGGCTATATGATAGATTGGTGCAAATTACAGCCGGATGGCACGTAACGCCAACCTTTTGGTGTGGAAGATTCTGTTAGAATCGACAAATATTTTTTTAATTAGATCAGCGCTAATACTGCTTCACAACAAGGAATGCAAATGAAGAAATTGCTCCCCATCCTTATCGGCCTGAGCCTGACGGGCTTCAGCGCAATAAGCCAGGCAGAAAACCTGTTACAGGTCTATCAGCAGGCACGTCTGGGTAACCCTGATCTCCGTAAGTCAGCGGCCGACCGTGATGCTGCGTTTGAGAAGATTAACGAAGCACGTAGCCCACTGCTGCCGCAGTTAGGTTTAGGTGCAGATTACACCTACAGCAATGGTTTCCGCGACTCTAACGGCGTGAATTCCAACGCCACCAGCGCATCGCTGCAATTAACCCAGACGCTGTTTGATATGTCCAAATGGCGCGCCCTGACGCTGCAAGAAAAGAGCGCGGGCATCCAGGATGTGACCTATCAGACCGATCAGCAGACGCTGATCCTGAACACCGCGACCGCCTACTTCAACGTGCTGAGCGCGATCGACTCGCTCTCCTACACCGAAGCGCAGAAACAGGCAATTTACCGCCAGTTGGATCAAACCACCCAGCGCTTCAACGTGGGCCTGGTGGCGATCACTGACGTGCAGAACGCCCGTTCACAGTACGACAGCGTGCTGGCGAACGAAGTGACCGCGCGTAACAACCTGGATAACGCACTGGAATCCCTGCGTCAGGTCACCGGCAACTACTATCCTGAGCTGGCGTCGCTCAACGTCGACAGCTTTAAAACCGACAAGCCGCAGGCGGTTAACGCGCTGCTGAAAGAAGCAGAAAACCGCAACCTGGCCCTGTTGCAGGCGCGTCTGAGCCAGGATCTGGCCCGTGAGCAAATCCGTCAGGCGCAGGATGGCCATCTGCCAACCCTGAGCCTGAGCGCATCTACCGGCGTGTCTGACACCAGCTACAGCGGTTCTAAAACTAACTCTGCCCAGTATGACGACAGCAATCAGGGTCAGAACAAAGTTGGCCTGAGCTTCTCTCTGCCGCTGTATCAGGGCGGCCAGGTGAACTCCCAGGTGAAACAGGCGCAGTACAACTTTGTTGGCGCGAGCGAGCAGCTGGAAAGCGCGCACCGCAACGTCGTGCAGACCGTGCGTTCCTCCTTCAATAACGTCAACGCGTCTATCAGCAGCATCAACGCCTATAAACAAGCGGTTGTCTCTGCGCAAAGCTCTCTGGATGCGATGGAAGCGGGTTACTCCGTGGGTACGCGTACCATTGTTGACGTGCTGGATGCGACCACCACGCTGTACAACGCAAAACAGCAGCTTTCCAGCGCTCGTTACCAGTACCTGATCAACCAGCTGAACATCAAGCAGGCGCTGGGTACGCTGAACGAGCAGGATCTGCAAATGCTGAACAGCACGCTGGGCAAACCGGTTTCAACGTCGCCTGAAAACGTTGCTCCGGAAAACCCACAGCAGGACGCCGCGGTTGATAACTTCAACGCTGACGGCGGCACCGCTCCGGCTGTACAGCCAGCGGCTGCGCGCGCTCCTGCGCCAGCCAGCAATAACGGTAAAAATCCGTTCCGCAATTAAGCCTTGCGAATTCCCTCTCCCGATGGGAGAGGGATCATAGAAATCACCTCTAAACGTAAGCCAACGTAAAGATCTCCCGCTTTACGCCCCTCTTAGCTTCATTTTCGACCACTCATCCTCTATCCTGAGCCTTATTTCCTTCGTTCTACCACTGGGTCCTGGAAGACAAAAATGAAACGGACAAAAACGATTAATCACGCGTCGTTCCGCAAAAGCTGGAACGCACGTCACCTCACTCCCGTCGCCTTCGCGATCACCGCTGCTTTTATGCTGGCGGGCTGCGAACAAAGCGACGAAACGGTATCCATGTACCAGAATGCGGACGACTGCTCTGCCGCCACCGGTAAAGCCGCAGAATGTACCACCGCGTATAATTCTGCGCTGAAGGAAGCGGAACGCACGGCACCGAAATACGCGTCACGCGAAGACTGTATCGCCGAGTTTGGCGAAGGCCAGTGCCAGCAGGCTCCGGCCCAGGCGGGCATGGCACCTGAAAACCAGGCGCAGGCGCAGTCCAGCGGCAGCTTCTGGATGCCGCTGATGGCCGGTTACATGATGGGCCGTATGATGGGCGGCGGTGCGGGCTATCAGCAGCAGCCGCTGTTCAGCTCGAAAAACCCGAACAGCCCGGCCTACGGCAAATACACCGATGCCAGCGGTAAAAACTACGGTGCAGCTACGCCAGGCCGTACCACGACCGTTCCGAAAACCGCGATGGCACCAAAACCAGCCACCACCAGCACCATCACCCGTGGCGGCTTTGGTGAGTCTGTTGCCAAACAAACGTCTATGCAGCGTAGCGCAACCGGCTCCTCTACCCGCTCAATGGGTGGCTGATCATGGAACGAGTCAGTATTATCGAGCGCCCGGACTGGCGCGAAAAAGCGACCGAGTATGGCTTTAACTTCCACACCATGTACGGCGAGCCGTACTGGTGTGAAGACGCTTACTACAAGCTCACCCTCGCGCAGGTTGAGAAGCTGGAAGAGGTCACCGCCGAGCTGCACCAGATGTGCCTGAAGGTGGTCGAGAAAGTCATCGACAGCGACGCGCTGATGACCAAATTCCGCATCCCTAAGCACACCTGGAGCTTCGTGCGTCAGTCCTGGAAGACGAACCAGCCTTCCCTCTATTCTCGCCTCGATCTGGCGTGGGATGGCGCTGGCGAACCTAAGCTTCTGGAAAACAACGCCGATACGCCAACCTCCCTGTATGAAGCCGCGTTTTTCCAGTGGATCTGGCTCGAAGATCAGGTTAACGCCGGGAACCTGCCGGAAGGCAGCGACCAGTTTAACAGTCTCCAGGAAAAGCTGATTGAGCGTTTCGCCCAGCTGCGTGAACAGCACGGTTTTAACCTGCTGCACCTCGCCTGCTGCCGTGACACGGAAGAAGACCGTGGCACCGTGCAGTACTTGCAGGACTGCGCCGCAGAAGCCGAGCTTGCCACCGAGTTCCTCTATATCGAGGACATTGGTCTGGGGGAAAAAGGCCAGTTCACCGATACCCAGGACCAGGTGATCAGTAACCTGTTTAAGCTCTATCCGTGGGAATACATGCTGCGCGAGATGTTCTCCACCAAGCTGGAAGACGCTGGCGTGCGCTGGCTGGAGCCTGCCTGGAAAAGCATTATCTCCAACAAAGCGCTGCTGCCGCTGCTGTGGGAAATGTTCCCGGATCATCCAAACCTGCTGCCGGCATACTTCGGGGAAGACGACTTCCCGCCGATGGATAAATACGTGGTGAAGCCTATTTTCTCTCGTGAAGGGGCTAACGTATCGATCATCGAGAACGGCAAAACGCTGGAGGCGGTCGAAGGGCCATACGGCGAAGAGGGCATGATCGTACAGGGGTTCTGTCAGTTGCCGAAGTTTGGCGATAGCTATACGCTGATTGGCAGCTGGCTGATCAACGACCAGCCCGCCGGGATCGGCATCCGCGAAGATCGCGCGCTGATCACTCAGGATCTGTCACGATTTTATCCGCATATATTTGTTGAGTAGAGTGCGGCCTGATGCCCTCACCCCAACCCTCTCCCACGGGAGAGGGTGCAAACACTAAAAACGGCAACCACAGGTTGCCGTTTTGCTTTTATTCCCCCACCTGCACCGACAGCATACTCAGGCTACCCATCTCAACACCGTCAACCGGGATCGAAATCGGCTCCTGGCCATCCCACGCCCCCAGCACATAAAGCAGTGGCAGGAAGTGTTCCGGCGTCGGGTTAGAGAGCGAGCCGCCCTCGTGATCCAGATAGTTCACCAGCGGGTGCGCCTCGGCAGGGCCCTGCCACGTCAGATTCTCTTTCACAAATTCATTGAACGATGTAGCCCACGGATAAGGCGTATTCTCGCCGTGCCAGCGCGCGGTGCGCAGGTTATGCACCACGTTACCGCTTGCCACCAGCATGATGCCTTCATCGCGCAGCGAGGCGAGCTTACGGCCCATCTCCAGATGCCACGCGGCGGGTTTGGTGCTGTCGATACTGAGCTGCACCATCGGGATATCCGCGTTCGGGTACATTTTGATCAGCACGCCCCATGAACCGTGGTCAAAGCCCCAGGCCTCTTTATCCAGCGTGACCGGAACAGGAGCCAACAGCTCGACCAGGCGCTGCGCGAGCTCAGGGGAGCCAGGTGCCGGATAATGCGTGTCATACAACGCCTGCGGGAATCCGCCGAAATCATGGATGGTTTTCGGGGCTTCCATCGCGGTAACGCCGGTACCACGGGTAAACCAGTGTGCGGAAATCACCACGATCGCTTTCGGGCGCGGTAATGTCTCCCCCAGATGCTGCCAGGTGCGGGTATAGACATTATCTTCCAGAACGTTCATTGGGCTGCCGTGGCCTAAAAACAGTGCTGGCATACGAGAAGAAGTCATGGTGATATCCTTACATAAGGTGTCATTTTGATGGGTCTACATTACGCGCAATCCGCTAAAGATGAACGCTGATAACCGTGAAGATCATCATCAGGAATTTTGAATGTAAGGAATCTGTAAATGCGAAGGTCGCCTCTCGCTTTGCGGACGATGAGTCATTAATATAAATGATAATCATTATCATAAGGAGTGATAAATGTCAGTTCCACTTCTCCTGACCATACTCGCGGGCGCAGCGACCTTTATTGGCGCGATCCTCGGCGTCATTGGGCAGAAACCGTCAAATCGCGTGCTGGCCTTTTCACTCGGTTTTGCCGCCGGGATCATGCTGCTGATCTCCCTGATGGAGATGCTGCCTGCGGCGCTGGCAGCGGAAGGTATGTCGCCCGTGCTGGGCTATGGCATGTTCGTTATCGGCCTGCTGGGCTACTTCGCTCTCGACCGTATGCTTCCGCACGCGCATCCGCAGGATCTGATGCAAAAAAGCGTGACGCCGCTGCCGCGCAACATCAAACGCACGGCCATTCTGCTCACGCTCGGCATTAGCCTGCACAACTTCCCGGAAGGTATCGCCACCTACGTTACCGCCAGCGCCAACCTGGAGATGGGGTTCGGTATTGCCCTGGCGGTGGCATTGCACAATATTCCTGAAGGACTTGCGGTAGCGGGCCCGGTGTATGCGGCAACGGGGTCTAAACGCACCGCCGTATTCTGGGCCGGTATTTCGGGTTTGGCGGAAATTCTGGGCGGCGTTCTGGCCTGGCTTATTCTCGGCAGCCTGGTATCGCCGGTGGTCATGGCGGCCATCATGGCAGCGGTGGCGGGCATTATGGTCGCGCTTTCGGTGGACGAGCTCATGCCGCTTGCCAAAGAGATTGATCCAAACAACAACCCGAGCTATGGCGTCTTATGCGGCATGTCGGTGATGGGTCTGAGCCTGGTGTTATTACAAACGGCAGGCATTGGTTAATTTTAACGAGCGCTTTACTTAAAGCGCTCTTTTTATTTTTGCAGCGTGATAAGCAATGTTCTTTATTATAAAAAACATATCATTCACTTGAGTGATAATATTATATTCCTGCAAGTATCATTCCGGATAATTTATTCCCCCTTCTGTTGGCGCGGACAGGTCAAAATTCGATTAAAAAACCCGCTTTCAATATGCCACCTAAATTCTTTCAAATAAAATAAAAGTTAGTTTAATTAAAGCTAAAATGCATTATTTTATCCAGAATGGTAAATTCTGTTACGCTGCATTATTTAACAAAAATTTTAAAATCATCCTAAAGATAGTTCACTGTTAACGCAATACATATTTAAAGCTGATTATAAAGGATTATATTAATGCGAAATAACACTGTTTTAGCATACCTCACCGCGGCCATTATATCCGGAACTGTCTGTAACGCTTTCGCTGCTGACGATCAGGGGGCTGGTACTATAACCTTTACCGGCAACATCATTAGTGCGCCTTGCTCCATTGCTTCAAGCGATCTCAATCAGACCGTCGAACTGGGCAATGTTTCTGACAGCATTATTAAGAGCGGCAACACCTCTTCCCCGGTTGATTTCAGCATCCATCTTCAGGACTGTATTTTATCCACCCGGAGCGGCGAAAGCACGACCACAATCGATAAGGTCAAAGTGACTTTCACCTCTTCAGCTACAAACACCACCGACACTAGCCTGATGAAAAACTCGCTAGAGGGTAGCCTGGGCGGCGCAACGGGCGTGGGCGTGCGTCTGCTCGACAGCAACAGCAAAAACGTGACGCTGGGCACCCCTGTTGCAGTGAATTTTGCCAACACTAACGCTAACCAGGAATTGAATTTTAAAGCACGTATGGAAACAGTAGCGGGCAGCACTGTCACGCCGGGCGCCGTACAGGCGCAGGCAAATTACGTTTTAGATTATAAATAATCCTTTTACGCACTTGCTTTCGTTTTACATTCAGTCAGCGCAAATTGTCGACAGAATGAGAAAGGATTGTTAAAAGGAATGGATTCCATGCTTATATTATCTAAAAATTTCTCCAACACCCCGCCCGTTTTAATAAAACGTTGCCTGTCTGCGTTTATTTTTACGTTTACACTCCCACTTTCCGTAGCGGCTGTTGAATTCAACGTTGATATGATTGATGTGGAAGATCGCGATAATATTGATATTTCCCGATTCGAAAAGAAAGGTCATATCACGCCCGGTAATTACCTTGTCAGGGTTCAAATAAATAAAAACACGTTGCCTGCACCGATCGCCATGACGTGGTTTGCCGCTGATAATGAATATGGCTCGCGGCTTTGCTTAACGCGGAAACATCTCATTCAATTTGGGCTTAACGACGATTTTATCAATGGTCTTAAGGCGTTAGAGGGTAGCGACTGCCTGGATCTTAGCGCTAATACTGAGCTGACCTGGTCGCTGAACAAAGCCAATATGGTGTTGCAGATCGTCGTGCCGCAGGCATGGATGAAATATCAGGCGCAAAACTGGACGTCACCAGAGTACTGGGATGAAGGCGTAACGGGAATGCTGCTGGATTACAACGTCTATGCCAGTCAGTATAACCCCGACAGCGGAAACACCAGCCAGAACGTCAGCGCCTACGGTACGCTGGGTTTTAACCTCGGTGCGTGGCGGCTGCGCTCCGATTTTCAGCACAACCAAAACTTCATCAACGGCCAGTCTGTCTATGCTGACAGCAGCCTGCCAAGAACCTGGCTCTATCGCCCTATCCCTTCGCTGGCGGCTAAGCTGTCGATGGGGCAATACAATCTGAGTTCGGACATTTTCGATACGTTCCAGTTTACCGGCGCCTCTCTGGAAAGTGACGAAAGTATGCTGCCGCCAGATTTAAAAGGGTACGCCCCACAAATCACCGGTATCGCGGAAACCAACGCCAAAGTCACCGTGTCCCAGTCCGGTCGCGTTCTCTATCAAACCAACGTCCCACCCGGCCCGTTCGTCCTGTCCGATCTTGGTGAAACCTATCAAGGTCAGCTGGATGTCGAGGTAGAAGAGGAAGACGGGCGTAAAAGCACCTTCCAGGTGGGCTCTGCCTCGGTTCCTTATCTCACCCGAAAAGGTCAGGTTCGCTACAAAACATCGGTGGGTAAGCCAGGCACCTCGGGCAGAAATAATCTGGTAGACCCGCTTTTCTGGACGGGGGAAGCCTCCTGGGGCTGGCTCAGCAACGTTTCTCTTTACGGAGGGGCACTGCTGACCGTCGAAGATTATCAGTCCTTAACCTCAGGCGTAGGTTTTAACCTTAACGCATTGGGCGCCCTGTCGGTCGATGCCACGGGGTCGCAGGCGCACCTGGGCCAGGAGAGCGAAAAGCAGCGCGGATTTAGCTACCGGGCAAACTACGCGCGGCGCTTTGAGTCCACCGGCAGCCAGATCAGTTTCTCCGGGTATCGCTTCTCCGATGAAAACTATGTCTCCATGAATGAGTATCTGGCCTCACGCAGCGGTAGTTCTTCGCAGAACAATGAGAAGGAGAGCTACGTGCTCTCCTTTAACCAGTACGTTGATGCGCTGGCCCTGAATACCTATCTGAACATCGCGCGCAATACCTACTGGGATGCCAGGAGCAGTACCTACTACTCGCTATCGCTCAGTCGGAGTTTTGATATAGGTCGCCTCCGGGGACTCTCTACGTCCCTGTCGCTCAGCCGCGTTCACTGGAATAACGAGGATGAAAATCAGCTCTACTTTTCGTTCAGCCTGCCGCTGGAGCCGGGTCGCAACCTGATGTACGGCTACCAGCGCTCGGGCAGTCACTCCCCTTCCCATATGGCCTCTTTCTACGACGTCACGGACAGGAACAACACCTGGAATTTATCGACAACGGCGACAGAGGATGACATGGGTAACGGCGAACCGTCCCTGCGCGCGGGTTTCCAGCACTACTCGCCGTATGGTCGCATGAGCGTCAACGGCAGCCTGCAACCCCATCATTACAACGCCGCTAACCTGGGATGGAACGGCTCATTCACCGCCACCCGTTTTGGTATGGCGCTGCACGATTACAGCCCGTCAGATGGCGCGCGCATGATGGTCGATGCGCAGGGCGTGCAGGGCATTGAGGTCAATAGCACCCGTTCGGTCACCAACAGCCAGGGGATCGCCGTTGTGCCTTCTCTTACCAGCTACTCCACCGCTACCGTTAGCGTAGACAGCAGCAAATTGCCTGAAGGGGTAGACATCACAACTCCGGTGCTCAGTACCACCCTCACTCAGGGTGCAATAGGTTATGCGCAGTTAAGCGCCACGAAGGGTTACCAGATCGTCGGCATTGTGCGCACGCAGGAGGGGAATGTTCCGCCGCTCGGTATTAGCGTCATCGAGGCGTCTTCCGGCAGGGAGGCAGGGATCGTTGCCGAGGAGGGGTTTGTATATCTTAGCGGTATTCAGGAAAACAGCACCTTGCGGCTCTCCTGGGCGGATAACACCTGTGAAATCACCCCGCCAAACCAGAGCAACATTCACGAAAGCGCCATTATTTTACCCTGTAAAACAGGACGTTAAATCAGGATGAATACTATGAAATTTCAACACCGTCTGGCCGGTCTGCTGTGTCTGATTTTTATCAGCAGCACCGCGTCAGCCATCGTTTCTCCAGACAGAACGCGCCTTATCTTTAATGCTTCCGATAAAAGCGTGTCGATGCGTCTGACCAACCAAAGCAAAAGCGATCCTTACCTTGCGCAGTCCTGGATTGAAGACAGCAGCGGCAAGAAAACGCGCAGCTTTATCTCCGTCATTCCTCCGATGCAGCGAATTGAGCCAGGCGAGCAGGCGCAGGTGCGGATGATGGCGCTGGCCGAACTGAATCAACTGCCCCAGGACAGAGAAACGCTGTTCTTCTACAACGTGCGCGAGATCCCGCCAAAAGCACAGGGAACCAACGTCATACAGATTGCCATGCAGAGCCGGTTGAAGCTTTTTTATCGTCCCGGAAACGTTGAGCTGAAATCAGGGGACGTAGTGCCGGTACAGAAGGTGCTGGTATCACGCACCGCCGGGGGAATGCGCATCAATAATCCGACGCCCTATTACATAACAATTGGCTATATCGGGATAAACGGAAAAACGCTGATGCCGGGTGCAGAGAGCGTCATGGTCGCTCCGTTCAGCCAGGCGGAGCAGCAGGTTAAAAACCTTCCGGCGCAGTTTCAGATTGGATTTGTCACCGATTATGGCGGCCTGGCGATGTTCAAAATCAGCTGCAACGCGGTTGAGTCTGCCTGTAAAAATACGCCCGTTCAGAGAGGCTAAAAATGATTCACTTTCTTCGTGTGCTGGTTGTGTTGAGTGCGCTTATTGCCTGCCCGGCATTTGCAGTCAATTGCTACCATAACAATATAGGTGGCGAAACCAACGTCACGACAACGCTCCCCCCTTTCACTATCCCTGCGAACGCGAAACTGAGGCAAAAATTCTGGGAAACGCCCGACATCACGGTCACCGTTTACTGTGATAACGCGAAGAGCTGGGAGGAAAATAACGCCACTGAAAACATTCATGCCTGGATCATGCTTGCTGCGTTTAACAGCGAAAGCGTAATCAACAACCCTTATCTCACCTTCGGGGTGACCTACGCAGGCGTGGATCATGATATGGCCGGACAAGGTATTGACACAGGCGCCTGTCTGGACAGATACGACAACTTATATAAAGAGACCTGGCGTAGCCCTGGCTGTAACGGCAGTACCTTACAAAAGAACGTCACGTTTACTGTCACTTTTCGCCTTTACATCAAGCTGAAAGCGTTGCCTCCCTCAGCAGGGTATACCTGGGACTTTGGTTCGGTAAACGTGCTCCAGTTTGATGGAGCAGGCGGCGCAAACCTGTTGAAGGGAGCGAAAAATTTTCGCTATTACATTACCGGGTTAGACAACATTCACTTTCTTGACTGCGGGGTGAATATTAAAATTTTCCCGGAGAGCCAGATTGTGGATTTTGAGGAGATTAGCGATAACGCCTTCTTACGGGGACAGCGGATCAGGATGCCCTTTAGCATCTCAACGGTCCGTGATTTGGAGGCTGACTGTACGGAACAGTTCGACGTTACCACCAGCTTTTACACCACTGACGCGCTCTATAATGATACCCATCTTGATATGGGAAATGGTTTGCTGATGCGTATCACCGATACCGTTGCGGGAGATGTGATTTACAACAGCTACCAGCCTTTTGCTTCATACCAGAGCGGTGACAACGTGGTCGTCGTAACCCATGATTATCTGGCGGAGCTTACCCAAAAACCAGGCAGCGATCTGGTTCCCGGGCCTTTCAGCAAAGACCTTATTATCAAGATCAACTACCAGTAGGTTCTGACAGACACAAAAAAGCCGGGATTCACCCGGCTTTTTTATTTCAGCATTTTCAGCTGGCTTTGCGCTCGTGCGCCTGGCGGTACTCAACCAAATCTTCAATCGTGACGACCGGCATGTTGTGCAGACGGGCAAAGGTGACGCACTCCGGCGCGCGGGCCATCGTACCGTCATCGTTGGTCAGTTCACACAGCACACCCGCAGGTTTGAAGCCTGCCAGGGTCACCAGATCGATAGTCGCTTCGGTATGGCCACCGCGCGTCAGCACGCCACCCGCCTGCGCGCGCAGTGGGAAAACGTGGCCAGGACGGTGCAGATCGGAAGGTTTAGCATCATCAGCAATCGCAGCACGAACCGTGGTCAGACGGTCAGCGGCAGAAACACCGGTGGTAACGCCGTGCGCCGCTTCGATGGTCACGGTAAACCCGGTACCAAAGGCGCTGGTGTTGTTTTCAACCATCATCGGCAGGTCGAGCTGCTTACGACGGTCTTCGTTGATACACAGGCATACGATGCCGCTGCCGTGACGGATGGTCAGCGCCATCTGCTCAACGGTCATGTTCTCGGCGGCGAAAATCATGTCGCCTTCGTTTTCACGGTTTTCATCGTCAAGCACCATCACACCGCGGCCTTCGCGCAGTGCATCGAGTGCATGTTCAACACGTTGAGTTGAAGTGCCAAAAGAGGAAAGTAGCGTCTGATTCATGGTAAAAAAAACCTCATTAAAATTATGGTTACCAGAATCAGGGCAGTCTTAGGAGCGCCGTATGTGCGGCAAAAAAATAACGTGAGCGGGCCTCGCCCGACTGGATCGTTACTCTCTCCCATCCGGACTCTAACCGTCGGCCCCGGAATTACACCGGATCTGCTGACCTTTGAGTGTTCACTCAAAGCGCTCGCGGGCTTTCAGCATGACGCTGATTTACCGCCGGTGGGGAATTTCGCCCCGCCCTGAGAATAAGCGGGATAACTATAACGCTATTGATTAACCTGGGCAATGCATAAGCTTCAAACAATATTGGTTTATCCTGCGCGATGACGCGCTACAATGTTTATTAACATTGTTTCATCAAGGGAAGCCACAATGATCGACCCGAAGAAAATTGAGCAAATTGCGCGTCAGGTTCATGAGTCCATGCCAAAAGGCATTCGTGAGTTTGGTGATGACGTTGAAAAGAAAATCCGCCAGACGTTGCAGGCGCAGTTGGTCCGTCTGGATCTGGTCAGCCGTGAAGAGTTTGACGTGCAGACGCAGGTGCTGCTGCGCACCCGCGAAAAGCTGGCGCTGCTGGAACAGCGTCTGAGCGATCTGGAAAACCGTCAGGCGCCGGACGAAGTAAAACCGGCTCCGGCAATCCCACCGGTGGATGACCAGGAGTAAGAGCAGCCTGATGCCCTCACCCAGCCCTCTCCCACAGGGAGAGGGTGAAAAACGAACGGGCCAACTGGCCCGTTTTTTACTGACTGTCTTTCTGGATCTTCTTAATGATGTTGGTGGTTGAACACCCGTCCTCAAAGTTGAGCACCATCACTTCGCCGCCGTTGGCCCAGACCTCTTCGCTGCCCGCGATTTGTTCCGGCTTGTAATCTCCGCCTTTTACCAGCAGATCCGGCAAGATCCCCGCAATCAGGCGCTGCGGCGTATCTTCTTCAAACGCGACCACCCAGTCCACCGCCTCCAGCGCGCCGAGCACGATCATGCGCTGCTCAAGCGGGTTAACCGGACGCGTTTCGCCCTTCAGGCGCTTCGTAGAGGCATCGCTGTTCACCGCCACAATCAGGCGATCGCCAAGCTTGCGCGCATTCGCCAGATAGGAAACGTGGCCCGCGTGCAGAATGTCGAACACGCCGTTGGTCATCACGACCTTCTCGCCGCGCTTGCGCGCAGCGGCGACGGCCACCTTCAGCTCATCTTCGCTCATCACGCCAAAGCCGGTATCGGCGCGACCGCGCACCGCATTTTCCAGCTCGATAGGGGAAACGGTCGATGTTCCGAGCTTGCCAACCACCACGCCCGCCGCCGCGTTCGCAAAATAGCAGGCCTCTTCGAGGGAATTACCCGCCGCCAGCGTTGCCGCCAGCACGCCGATAACCGTGTCTCCCGCACCCGTCACGTCGTACACTTCCTGCGCCTGGGTTGGCATATGCAGCGGGGCTTTACCCGGCTGGATCAGGGTCATACCCTGCTCGGAGCGGGTCACCAGCAGCGCTGACAGCTCGAAGTCGGCGATGATCTTCATGCCGCGCTCAACGATTTCCGCTTCGGTTTTGCACTTGCCCGCCACCGCCTCAAACTCAGAGAGGTTCGGCGTCAGGAGCGTAGCGCCACGGTAGCGCTCAAAATCGGTGCCTTTCGGGTCGATCAGCACGGGTACATTGGCTTTACGCGCCAGCTGAATCATGGTCTGCACGCTTGCCAGCGCGCCTTTCGCGTAGTCAGACAGCACCAGCGCGCCGATATTGCCCAGCGCCTGGCTGATGCGCTCGTGCAGCGGCTCAGGATCAACGCCTTCAAACCCCTCTTCGAAGTCGAGGCGGATCAGCTGCTGGTTGCGCGACAGCACGCGCAGCTTGGTGATCGTCGGGTGGGTTGGAACAGAAACGAAGTCGCACTTCACGTTCACGTCCGCCAGCGACTTGCTCAGCGCACGCGCCGCATCGTCGATGCCGGTCAGGCCCACCAGACGCGAATGCGCGCCCAGAGAGGCAATGTTCATCGCCACGTTTGCCGCGCCGCCGGGACGCTCTTCAATGGTATCGACCTTGACCACCGGAACGGGTGCTTCCGGGGAGATGCGGCTGGTCGGCCCATACCAGTAGCGATCCAGCATCACATCACCGACAACCATAACCCCAGCACGTTCAAACTCTGGCAGTGTTACTTTCATTCCTGACTCCAGAAAGATTCACAATTTGCGCGCGATAATATCACACTTGTTTTGTTACGCACGGTTCCACCAGCCACTTCTGCCAGCTGGCGGTGACCCGGGCGCGTTCCTGCGCGAAACAGTCCAGCGCCACGTGGCCCGGCTGTTCCTGTAGCGCCAGATGGTGCAGCTCGTCACGCAGCGTGGTGTAGGCGCGAGTTAAGGCCATCGCCTCCTGCTCGTCCATAATGTCGTTTTGCGCCAGCAGTTCCAGAATGCGCACGTTATCAGACCAGCGCGTCAGCTTCGGCTTGTCGTGTGCGTGGAGCAGCACCAGATACTGGGTAATAAACTCAATATCGGTAATACCGCCCTCGTCGGCTTTGATATCAAAACGATCCCGGTGCTTGTTGCCTAAATGCGAGCGCATTTTCTCGCGCATCTCGCGCACTTCCGTTTGCAGCGTCGCGCCGTCGCGCAGGGTGGTCATCACGTCGCGCCTAATCGCGTCGAACTGCACGTTAAGCTGCGGATCGCCGTAGACCACGCGAGCGCGCACCAGCGCCTGATGCTCCCACGTCCAGGCTTCGTTCTTCTGATAATCGGCGAAGGACTCCGTGGAGGTGACCAACATGCCCGCCGCGCCGGACGGACGCAGGCGCGCGTCCACCTCATACAAAATACCCGACGAGGTGCGGGTGCTGAACAGGTGCATGATGCGCTGCGCCAGGCGCAGATAGAACTGACGCCCGTCGATTTCCCGCTCGCCGTCGGTCATCACGTCGACCGGGCAGTCGTGCAGGAAGATCAAATCGAGATCCGAGCTATAGCCCAGCTCCCAGCCGCCGAGCTTGCCGTAACCAACCACCGCAAACCCGCGCCCTTCGCGTTCGGCCAGATGTTTCGGCTGGCCGTAGCGCGCCACCATCTGCACCCACGCCTGATGCACTACTGCGTCGATCATCGCTTCTGCAAGCCAGGTTAAGTGATCGCTCACTTTCATTACCGGCAGCGTGCCGGCGATATCCGCCGCCGCCACGCGCAGCATCTGCGCCTGCTTAAACTGGCGCAGCGCTTCAAGCTGTTGCTCTTCGTCCTCTTCCGGCACGCGCAGCAGATACTGGCGCAGCTCGTCGCGGTAGGCGTCGGTCGCCGTGGGCTGATAGAGGGTGTTCGGATCGAGGAGTTCGTCCAGCAGCAGCGGATAGCGCGCCAGCTTGTTGGCAACCATCGGCGACGCCGCGCAGAGGGAGATCAGGTGTTTGAGCGCGCCGGGGAATTCGCTCAGCAGCTCCAGATAGGTGGTCCGCGTGATAATCCCGCTCAGCAGCGGCATCATGCGCGACAGCGGCACCGGGGCGTCCGCGCGGGAGCAGACGTCGCTCAGCAGATGCGGCATCAGATGATCCAGCACCTGACGGCCGCGCGGGCCAATGGCGCGCTTGTTCAGCTCCAGACGGAAATCAGCAATCAGCGCCACCACGCGATGGCGGTCGTCGTCGCTCAAGTGCGTCAGCACTGGCGTGGTGTCGTCTTCCTGGAGCGCATCCTGCCACAGCTCGCGCCAGTGCTCGGACAGGTTATCGTCCTGGGATTCGCTCTCATCGTCGCCGATCAGGTCGTTAAAGATCCGCCGCACGCCCGCCATATGCACGTCGAGCCGTTCGGTCAGCGTCGCCCAGTCGTCCACGCGCATCCCCCACGCCAGACGGGCGCGGTTGAGATCGTCCCCCGGCAGGGTCTGGGTTTGTTCGTCATTAATACTTTGCAGCAGGTTCTCCAGACGACGCAGGAACAGGTAGGCGTCGCGCAGCGTCTGCGCGTCCTGCTCGGGCAGCAGGTGAAGCTGCTCGATAGCGGTAAGGGTTGGCAGCAGCGAACGGGATTGCAGGGACGGCTCGCGTCCGCCGCGGATCAGCTGGAAAACCTGAACGATAAATTCGATTTCGCGAATGCCGCCCGCGCCGAGCTTAATATTGTCCTTCAGGCCACGGCGGCGCACCTCGCGGGCGATCATCCCTTTCATGTTACGCAGGGACTGGATCACGCTGAAGTCGATATAGCGGCGGAAGACGAACGGGCGCAGCATGGCGCGCAGTTCGTTAGCGTACACGTCGTCGCTGTCGCCCATGATCCGCGCCTTGACCATCGCGTAGCGTTCCCAGTCGCGCCCCTGCTCCTGGTAGTAATCTTCCAGCGCGGCAAAGCTCAGCACCAGCGGGCCGCTGTCGCCGAACGGGCGCAGACGCATGTCCACGCGATAGACAAAACCGTCCTGCGTCGGCTGATCCAGCGCCTTGATCAGCCGCTGCCCCAGGCGGGTAAAGAACTGGGCGTTGTCCAGCTCGCGTCGCCCGCCGCGGGTAGAGCCTTTTTCCGGCCAGGCAAAAATCAGATCGATATCGGAGGAGAAATTGAGTTCCCCGCCGCCAAGCTTGCCCATTCCCAGAATCAACAGCGGTTGAGGAACCCCCTCTTCGCTGCACGGCGTCCCCCACTCTTTACAGCAGGCGGCGTAGAGCCAGTCGCGCGCGGCGACAATCAGCGTCTGCGCCAGCTCGCTGAGCTGCTGCAAGGTGCTCTCTTCCGTTACCAGCTCCAGCGCCTGCGCCCAGGCAATGCGCACCATCACCCGACGGCGGAACTGGCGCAGCTCGCGCATCAACGTGGCTTCATCGGCCACCTCGTCAAGCGATGCCCGCAGCCAGCTGGCGTAATGCCGCCATTCGTCGGCCTGCGGCGGGGCGCTTTCCAGCTCCGCCAGCCAGTCAGGATTCGCCGCCACGCTTTCTTGCACAAAATCACTGAAAGTGAGCACGCTTTTCGCCTGCTCGCTTAAGGATGACGCCGGTAATGACTCAGGCAGACGTTCGCAAACGGTCTGCCACTGCTGCTGTAACTGCAAAGAGAGCGGCATTGTAGGGGTTCCTTGCCAGAATTAACGTTTTCCGCTGTGCAGCCAGAAAGGCTCCTGCGAAATGGCCTCGTTTCGGAAATGCTCAATTTCAATATGCTGGCGGGTTTCGATGGCGTGCTTCAGCCCCTGCCAGTTTTCCAGCCAGGCCTGCGCCTTCACCTCGTCGTACGCGCCGGAGAGCAGCACCATGCTGTCGATATTACGCGCCAGACGCGGCAGCTGGTCGGCGTACTGATCGCCCAGCGGGTAAGCAAAGGTGGTTTTCAGCTCGGCGGCATGGCGTGACAGGTGAATATCGGCAAAGCGCTTGAAGGATTCGCCGATTTTGGTCTGGGCTTTTGCGTCGAGGAAGGCGCGCCAGCCTCGGGTCACCAGAAACTCGGTTAACGCCAGTTTTGCTGTGGCGGACTGCGGGCTGTAGATAGCGGTCTGGGCAGAGACGTCGGAGATCATTAGCGCTTCGGTCTGCACCAGAAGATCACGTAAGTGAGTACTCGCTTTACGTGGAACGATACCGCCGAAAAGGGCCAAAGTATGACGCACCAGGCCAATCGCTTCCTGCACGCTGGTTTTCGCGTTTTTCACGCCGCGCGCCCACAGCTCTTCGTGGTAGAGCCACTGGGACAGCGCCAGCTCCAGCGAGGCTTCCAGGCCCTGTTCAACGCTGGCCTTCGGCGCAACGTGAAGGATGGTGGTCGGTTTCAGCACGCGCGGCGCATTCCCGGCGGCGAGGTGATATCCACGCGCCGCTTTGCTCAGGCTGCCCTGACGTAAGCCGGACTGATTCACCAGCTTGCGCGCCAGCTTCAGCACGTCCTCGGCATCGCCTTCGAGCAGTTCAAGCTCC
Organism: Enterobacter sp. 186315; assembly: GCF_053290175.1. Classification (NCBI taxonomy): domain Bacteria; kingdom Pseudomonadati; phylum Pseudomonadota; class Gammaproteobacteria; order Enterobacterales; family Enterobacteriaceae; genus Enterobacter; species Enterobacter sp. 186315. Next base: position 29,388 of record NZ_JBPTTK010000017.1, read on the forward strand.
AGCTCGCAAATAGGTTCCTGATACTCTCCCGCCTTGACCTCGCCCAGATCGAGGGCGATTTCAATACGGCTTTTCCCTTCATTCACCAGCCATTTTTCACGCAGGAAATCGGTGCTGAATAAAGGCTGCACCTGCGCGCTAAGATCGTCAGGCAATTTGCCCTCCGGCCATGCTTCAGCCGGGAAACGATCCAGCTCCAGCTCAGGTTTAGCAATGTCGATGTTGTATTCCGGACGCTGATGCAACCCGCCGACCACGCGGCCCGCAATTTTCATCGTCATCTCATAACGACCGCTCGCCCCACGGATGCGCAGCCCCATGTCGTGACGACGCAGCCAGTTTTCCGGCGTTTCGTAATAGATATTCAGCAGCTGTTCCGGGTCAGAATGTTCACCGGAGAGCTGATGCAGGTGCTGACGCAGGGCATCAACGCTGTCTTTTTCGACGATAAATTTTAATTCAATCTCTTGAGCCATAGCCTTGTACTTTCGGTTGCGTCACAGCGGAAACAATTAAGGCGAACTATCTCGCCACATTCTTGTCAGTACATAGTATTTTGCGCCAAATTGCCACGCAATGAGCAATTTGACGGGCGTAAAAGTTTGAAGCAGTGATTATCAGGACACAGACGATTCCGATTGATGATGAATCCTTTGCGTAGAGACACTGATACCACTACTATCGTTCCACTTTTTATGAAAATAACGACTGATATGCTTAAATTACGCCTGATTGGACTCACTTTACTTGCTTTTAGCGCCGCAACGGCGGTCCACGCTGAAGAGAAACGCTACGTTTCTGATGAACTGAACACCTGGGTACGCAGCGGCCCCGGAGACAATTATCGCCTCGTGGGTACGGTAAATGCCGGCGAGGAAGTGGTTCTGTTACAGACCAACTCTGATACCAACTATGGCCAGGTTCGCGACAGCAGCGGCCGGACGTCCTGGATCCCCCTGAAAGAGCTGAGCAACGTGCCTAGCCTGCGCACCCGCGTACCGGATCTGGAAAACCAGGTGAAAACCCTGACCGACAAGCTGAACAATATCGACACCACCTGGAACCAGCGCACGGCTGAAATGCAGCAGAAAGTGGCGCAGAGCGACAGCGTGATCAGCGGCCTGAAAGACGAGAATCAGAAGCTGAAAAACGAACTGATTGTCGCGCAGAAGAAGGTCAACGCCGCGAATCTGCAACTCGATGACAAACAGCGCACCATCATCATGCAGTGGCTAGTGTATGGCGGCGGCGTGCTGGGTGTGGGTCTGGTGATGGGCCTGGTGCTGCCGTTCATCATTCCAAGCCGCAAGCGTAAAGACCGCTGGATGAATTAATTCGTTTTCGATGCCAGACTTACGTACTATCTTGCGAAAAGAGAAAACGGGAGTGTGGTGTCGTGAAGAGTTATTTGGTCGGTGGTGCGGTTCGTGATGCGTTGTTAGGTCTGCCGGTCAAAGACAGAGACTGGGTGGTGGTCGGCGCCACCCCGGAAGAGATGCTCGACGCGGGCTACCAGCAGGTAGGCCGCGATTTTCCTGTTTTTCTGCATCCACAGAGCCGCGAAGAGTATGCCCTGGCGCGCACCGAGCGGAAATCTGGCTCCGGCTATACCGGTTTCACCTGCTACGCCGCGCCGGACGTGACGCTTGAACAAGATTTACTGCGCCGCGATCTGACGATCAACGCCCTGGCGCAAGACGAACAGGGCAACATCATCGACGCCTACGGCGGCCAGAACGATCTGCGCGACCGCCTTTTACGCCATGTGTCCCCTGCCTTTTCTGAAGATCCGCTGCGCGTGCTGCGCGTGGCGCGATTTGCCGCACGTTACGCCCATTTGAGCTTCCGCATCGCCGACGAAACGATGGCGCTGATGACCGCCATGACGGACGCGGGCGAGCTGGAGCACCTCACGCCAGAGCGGGTGTGGAAAGAGACAGAAAACGCCCTCACCACCCGCAATCCGCAGGTCTTTTTCCAGGTATTGCGCGACTGCGGTGCATTAAAGGTGCTGTTCCCGGAAGTGGACGCCCTGTTCGGCGTCCCCGCCCCGGCGAAGTGGCACCCGGAAATCGACACCGGCGTGCATACCCTGATGACGCTCAGCATGGCCGCGATGCTCAGCCCGGATGTGGACGTGCGTTTTTCCACGCTGTGTCACGATCTGGGCAAGGGGTTAACGCCAAAAGCGCTCTGGCCGCGCCACCACGGACACGGCCCGGCTGGCGTAAAGCTGGTCGAAGGATTGTGCCAGCGCCTGCGCGTGCCGAACGAGATCCGCGACCTTGCGAAACTGGTCGCCGAATTCCACGACCTGATCCACACCTTCCCGATCCTCAAACCGGCCACCATTGTGAAGCTGTTCGATAACATCGACGCCTGGCGTAAGCCGCAGCGCGTGGAGCAAATCGCGCTCACCAGCGAAGCGGACGTGCGCGGTCGCACCGGGTTTGAGGCCAGCGATTATCCGCAGGGGCGTTTGCTGCAGGAAGCCTGGCTGGTTGCAAAAGCGGTGCCGACTAAAGCGGTCGTAGAGGCGGGCTTTAAAGGGCCGGAGATTAGGGAAGAGATGACAAAACGTCGAATTGATGCCGTTGCGGCCTGGAAGGAAACGCGTTGCCCTCAGCCCAAAGACTGAGGGCCGTTTTTCAGAAGAAGACCACGTAAACCGCTGCCGCCACGATAAAGCGGTAGATCGCGAACGGGATAAACGAGATCCGTTTGATCAGTTGCAGGAAGGTTTTAATCGCAATCAGCGCCACGATGAAGGCGGTGATAAAGCCGACGGCAAACATTGGGATATCGCCTGCGGTCAGGAAGTGGTAGCTCTTATACACGTCGAGCACGGTGGCGCCCATCATCATCGGCACCGCCAGCAGGAACGAAAACTCTGACGCCGCATAGCGGCTCACGCCCATCAGCATCCCGCCTGAAATGGTTGCCCCGGAACGGGAGAAGCCCGGCCACAGCGCCAGACACTGGAAGCAGCCGATGATAAAGGCCTGGCGATAGGTCATATCGTCGAGGCCTTCCGCACGCGGGGTTTTCGGCTTCAGCATTTCCGCCGCAATCAGCAGGAAACCACCGACCACCAGCGCATACATCACGTTAATCGGGTTAAAGAGCGATTTGATGGCGTCGTGGAATACCAGCCCCAGCACCACCGCCGGGATCATCCCGAGCAGAATATGGATCAGCGAGAGGCGGCCTTTGCCTAAGCCCTCATGCTGCGGCGGGCGACCAAAATGGATCCCAATCAGCCCGAACAGACGACGCCAGAACATCACCACCACGGCCAGAATAGAGCCGAGCTGGATAACCACTTCAAACGTCTTTGCCGTATCGCCCTCAAAGCCCAGCAGGTGGCCCACGATAATCATATGGCCAGTGCTGGAAACGGGCAGAAACTCCGTCAATCCTTCGACCACACCCAGTATTGCCGCCACCAGCAGCGAGTGCATATCGCTCATCTATAAACCCCTAAAAAGATATAAAAAAAACGGCGTACCCAAAGGCCCCCGTGAAAGATACAGCTTTAAGACCGGTATATCCGAAAATGGTTTAGCTATTATGACGTTAAATGTTTCCTTTCAGATTATTGCTACGCTCAATAACCACGCCGACATTTGCCGCGCGCGCCACGGCGCCTGGCTTACTGAGTTTGATACGTACCCAGGGTGAATTAAAACGGGTCAGCAGCAGCTCCGCGACCTCTTCAGCCACGCGTTCTACCAGCGCAAAACGCTGACCTTCCACATGACCGACCACCGCGTCACTGATGTCGGCATAGCTCAGACAGTCGTTCACGTCATCGCTTTTTGCCGACGTGCGATTATCCCAGCCCATTTCGATATCGAACACCAGCTTCTGTTCGATGGTCTGTTCCCAGTCGTAAACACCAATAGTGGTGATTACCGAAAGTTGCTCTATAAATACAATATCCATCACGACCTGCCTGCTTTTTGGCTAAACCGGATACCACTTCCGGCGAATTATGCGTATTATCCACAGATGCTGAGACTACAGATACATTTTCACAACGGAACAGCGTTATGAGTGCAATCGCGCCTGGAATGATCCTCCTCGCCTACCTTTGCGGCTCAATCTCCAGCGCCATTCTGGTCTGCCGCATCGCCGGGTTACCTGACCCGCGCGTCAGCGGTTCCGGGAATCCCGGGGCGACCAATGTACTACGAATTGGCGGCAAGGGAGCAGCCGTAGCGGTTCTGATTTTTGATGTATTGAAAGGAATGTTACCCGTCTGGGGCGCATATGCTCTGGGCGTCACGCCGTTCTGGCTTGGCCTGATCGCCATCGCCGCCTGCGTGGGCCATATCTGGCCCGTCTTTTTTGGTTTTAAAGGCGGCAAAGGCGTTGCCACCGCGTTTGGGGCGATTGCGCCTATCGGCTGGGATTTAACGGGCGTGATGGCGGGCACCTGGCTGTTGACGATCCTGCTGAGCGGCTATTCGTCGCTCGGGGCGATTGTGAGCGCGCTGATTGCCCCGTTTTACGTCTGGTGGTTTAAGCCGCAGTTCACCTTCCCGGTCTCGATGTTGTCTTGTCTTATTTTGCTTCGCCATCACGATAATATTCAGCGCTTGTGGCGCAGACAGGAAACGAAGATCTGGACGAAGCTGAAGCGCAAGAAGAAAGAGCCGCAGTAGCTGCCTGCAAATGCCGGGTGGCGCTGACGCTTACCCGGCCTACGAACTGACATTCCCTCAACCTTTTGTGCTGCCTGCAAATGCCGGGTGGCGCTTGCGCTTACCCGGCCTACGTGTTCGAGCTTTTTGTAGGCCGGGTAAGGCGAAGCCGTCACCCGGCTTTTTTATTGCCGATACCCCATCCATAAGCGACTCATATGACCCCGTTCATTTCCGCCAGGGCATACTAAAACCATCCCGAACACGCCCAAATGGATGCAGCATGTCAGCACCTCAGGTCACTGATAACGCACATAAAGGCTGGCAAGCATCCCTTGACCTGCGGTTTTGCCACACCCCTGAAAAAACCATCCTGTTCTCTGCTCACCACGTCGGTCCGCTCACCGTTCAACGCCCGTTTTATCCTGAAGACGAAACCTGCCACCTTTACCTGCTTCATCCCCCGGCGGGGATCGTGGGCGGCGATACGCTCGATATCGCCGTTCACCTGGACGCCGCGTGTCACGCGCTGATCACCATGCCCGGCGCGAGCAAGTTCTACCGCAGCAGCGGCCAGCTGGCGCGCCTTGAGCAGCATTTTTATCTCGACGACGATGCCACGCTGGAGTGGCTCCCCCAGGACACCATTTTCTTTCCCGGCGCGAACGCCCGGCTGCGATCCGTCTTTCATTTACAGCCCTCCAGCACCCTGCTGGCCTGGGAGCTGTACTGCCTGGGCCGCCCGGTGATTAACGAAACCTTCAGCCACGGCACGCTGGAGAGCCGCCTTGAGGTCTGGCGCGACGGCGAGCCGCTGTTGATTGAGCGTCAGCATCTTGCCGCCGGGGATTTATCCCCCGTGGCGCACCAGCCGTGGGTGGGGACGCTGCTGTTCCATCCCGCCAGCGACGACATGCTCGAGCGGGTGCGCGAGCAGCTTTCCCCCTTTGAGCATTTCGCCGGAGCCACGCTTACCGACGGCCTGCTGTCGGTGCGTTTTCTCTCTGACGACAACCTGATTTGCCAGCGGGTGATGCGCGATATCTGGCAGTCGCTGCGCCCGCTTTTAACCCCGAAAACCGCCTGTTCGCCCCGCATCTGGCAGACATAAGAGAAACGTTATGGAACTGACCCCCAGAGAAAAAGACAAGCTGTTGTTATTCACCGCCGCGCTGGTCGCCGAACGCCGCCTTGCGCGCGGGGTGAAGCTCAACTACCCGGAATCGGTCGCCCTGATCAGCGCCTTCATTATGGAAGGCGCGCGCGACGGCGAAACCGTGGCGGCATTGATGGAAGCGGGCCGCCACGTGCTTACGCGCGCCCAGGTGATGGAGGGTGTCCCGGAGATGATCCCCGACATTCAGGTCGAGGCCACCTTCCCGGACGGATCGAAGCTCGTCACCGTTCACAATCCGATCGTGTAAGGAGCCGTCATGATCCCAGGCGAATATCAGATCCAGTCCGGCACCATCGCCCTGAACGTCGGGCGAGAAACGCTCAGCGTTGTCGTTGAAAACCACGGCGACAGGCCGATTCAGGTCGGATCGCACTACCACTTTTACGAGGTCAATCCGGCGCTGAAGTTCGATCGGGAAGCGACCCGGGGCTATCGGCTGAATATTCCGGCAGGCACCGCGGTGCGTTTTGAGCCCGGCCAGAAGCGCGAGGTCACGCTGGTGCGGGTTGCAGGCGCGCAGCGGCTGTTCGGCTTTCGCGGTGAGGTCATGGGAGAGATGAAAAATGGCTGAAATATCACGCCGGGCCTATGCGGACATGTTCGGCCCCACCACCGGCGACAGGGTGCGTCTGGCCGATACCGAACTGTGGATCGAGGTGGAAAACGATCTGACGGTTTACGGTGAAGAGGTCAAATTCGGCGGCGGAAAAGTGATCCGCGACGGGATGGGTCAGGGGCAGATGACCGCAGACGACTGCGTGGATCTGGTGCTCACCAACGCGCTGATTGTCGATCACTGGGGGATCGTGAAGGCCGATATCGGCGTCAAAAACGGGCGGATCTTCGCCGTGGGCAAAGCCGGAAACCCTGACATTCAGCCGGGCGTAACGATCCCGATTGGCGCCGCGACGGAGGTAATCGCCGCCGAAGGGAAGATCGTCACCGCTGGCGGGATCGACACCCATATCCACTGGATCTGCCCGCAGCAGGCGGAAGAGGCGCTGGTGTCCGGCGTGACGACGATGATCGGCGGCGGCACCGGGCCTGCGGCAGGCACCAACGCCACCACCTGTACGCCGGGGCCGTGGTACATCGCCCGCATGTTGCAGGCCGCCGATACGCTGCCGGTGAATATTGGCCTGCTCGGTAAAGGCAACGGCTCGAACCCGGACGCCCTGCGCGAGCAAATCGCCGCCGGCGCTATCGGCCTGAAAATTCACGAAGACTGGGGCGCGACGCCCGCCGCGATTAACTGCTCGCTGACGGTTGCCGACGAGATGGATATTCAGGTGGCGCTGCACAGCGATACCCTGAACGAGTCCGGGTTTGTCGAAGACACGCTGGCGGCCATTGGCGGGCGCACTATCCATACCTTCCACACCGAAGGGGCGGGCGGCGGCCACGCGCCGGATATCATCACCGCCTGCGCGCACCCGAATATTCTGCCCTCCTCCACTAACCCGACGCTGCCCTACACGGTCAACACCATCGACGAGCATCTCGACATGCTGATGGTCTGCCATCACCTCGATCCGGATATCGCCGAGGACGTGGCCTTTGCCGAGTCGCGCATTCGCCGGGAGACCATCGCCGCCGAAGATGTGCTGCACGACATCGGCGCCTTCTCGCTCACCTCGTCGGATTCCCAGGCGATGGGGCGCGTGGGCGAGGTGATTATCCGCACCTGGCAGGTGGCGCACCGCATGAAGGTGCAGCGGGGTGCGCTGCCGGAAGAAACGGGCGATAACGATAACTTCCGCGTGAAGCGCTACGTCGCCAAATACACCATTAACCCGGCGCTGACCCACGGTATCGCCCACGAGGTCGGCTCCATCGAGGCGGGCAAGCTGGCGGATCTGGTGGTCTGGTCCCCCGCGTTCTTTGGCGTGAAGCCCGCCACCATTGTTAAAGGCGGGATGATCGCCTGCGCGCCGATGGGCGATATCAACGCCTCGATCCCCACGCCGCAGCCCGTTCACTATCGCCCGATGTTTGGCGCGCTGGGTGCCGCACGCCACGCCACGCGACTGACGTTTATCTCGCAGGCCGCAGACGCAAACGGCCTTGCCGGACGGCTCAACCTGCAAAGCGCCACGGCGGTGGTCAGAGGCTGTCGCAGCGTGAAGAAGGCCGACATGATCCACAACGGCCTGCAACCGAACATCACCGTTGATGCCCAGACCTACGAGGTGCGCGTCGACGGGGAATTAATCACCAGCGAACCGGCTGAGGTTTTGCCGATGGCACAACGCTATTTTCTGTTTTAAGGAGCGACGATGATCTACCTGACCCAACGCCTTGACCATGCCCACCGCGCCACCGCCAGCGTCACGCTGCCCATCGACGTGCGGGTTAAAAGCCGCGCCAGAGTCGCCCTGAGCGACGGCCGGGAAGCCGGGCTGATGCTGCCGCGCGGGCTGCTGCTGCGCGGCGGGGATCTTCTGGCAACGGAGGACGGCCGCGACGTGGTCGAAGTGATCGCCGCCCCGGAATCGGTGTCGGTGGTGCGCTGCGCCGACCCTTTCCTGCTCGCCCGCGCCTGCTATCACCTGGGCAATCGCCACGTTCCGCTGCAAATCATGCCCGGCGAGCTGCGCTATCACCACGACCATGTTCTCGACGATATGCTGCGCCAGTTCGGGCTGGAGGTGACTTACGCCAGCCTGCCGTTTGAGCCGGAAGCGGGCGCTTACGCCAGCGATGCCCACGGCCATAGCCACTCTCACGCCCACTCACATTAAGGATTAATCATGCGTAAGTACTTACCTCTGCTGCTGCTGGCCTTTTCCGTTCCTGCACTGGCGCATCCGGGCCACGGCGCGGACAGCTTCCAGGCCGGTTTTTTCCATCCGTTGACCGGGCTCGATCACCTGCTGATGCTCACCGGCGCGGGCGTGCTCTCGGCCCTGAGCGGCCGCAAACTGCTGCTGCCTTTTGCCACCCTCGGCATGATGCTGGCGGGCGCTATTGCGGGCAGCCTGCTCGGCGGCTTTAGCGGCATGGAAATGCTGATCATCGCCTCGCTGGCGGTCTGTGGCGTGATGATGTTTAAAACCGAAAACCGCCTGCTGCTGGCCGTCCCGGCGCTGGCGATGTTCCACGGCTGGGCGCACGGCGTAGAGATGTCTGGCCACAGCTTCTGGCTGTTCACCAGCGGCTTTATGCTGGCCAGCGCCACGGTGCTGTGCGCGAGCTTCGCCGCCGGATTGCTGCTGCGCCGCCACGACGGCCTGCGTAAAACCTTTGGCGGCGGGCTGATTGTCTCCGCCCTGCTGGCGCTGATGAGCTAATGGCGCACGCCCGTCGGTGGCTGCGCCTGATGCAGCTCTCCAGCAGCAGCCTGCCGATCGGGTCGTTTACCTGGTCGCAGGGGCTGGAGTGGGCCGTCGAAGCGGGCTGGGTCACCAGCGTGGACGCGTTCCGGCGCTGGCAGACGCAGCAGATGGAGCAGAGCTTTTTCTGCGTCGATCTGCCGCTGTTCGCCCGCCTTTACCGGGCCTGCGAGGAGGAGGATCTGGCGGCGGCAAGGCGCTGGACCGCGTATCTCCTCGCCTGTCGGGAAACCCGCGAGCTGCGCGAAGAGGAGCGCAACCGCGGGGCGGCCTTTACGCGGCTGGTTAAAAGCTGGGAGCCGGACTGCCCGGCCGCGTGGCTGACGCTGATGGCGCAAAGCCAGCTCGGCGGTATGGCGTGGCTCGGCGTGCGCTGGGGCATTGACGCGCGCGAGCTGGCGCTCAGCCTGGGCTACAGCTGGATCGAGAGCGCGGTGATGGCGGGCGTCAAGCTTGTTCCCTTCGGACAGCAGGCGGCGCAGCAGCTTATTATCGATCTGAGCGATCGCTACGCCGCAGGATTTGAACAGGCCTTTTTCCGCGCCGATGACGAACTGGGGGCCGCCACGCCGCTCTCGGCTATCGCCTCCGCGCGCCACGAAACACAATATTCACGGATCTTTCGTTCCTGAGGTACAACATGGCTGATTACAAACATCCCCTGCGCGTTGGCGTGGGCGGCCCGGTAGGCTCCGGCAAAACCGCCCTGCTGGAAGCCCTCTGCAAGGCAATGCGCGACACCTACCATCTGGCGGTGGTGACTAACGATATCTACACCAAAGAGGATCAGCGCATCCTGACCGAAGCGGGCGCGCTGGCGCCGGAACGCATCGTCGGGGTGGAAACCGGCGGCTGTCCGCATACCGCCATCCGCGAAGACGCCTCGATGAACCTGGCGGCGGTAGAAGCCTTAAGCGAGAAGTTCGGCAATCTAGATCTGATCTTCGTGGAAAGCGGCGGCGATAACCTGAGCGCGACCTTTAGCCCGGAGCTGGCCGATCTGACGATCTACGTGATCGACGTGGCCGAAGGGGAGAAGATCCCGCGCAAGGGCGGGCCGGGGATCACCAAATCCGATTTTCTGGTGATCAACAAAACCGATCTCGCGCCGTACGTGGGCGCGTCGCTGGAGGTAATGGAGCGCGATACTAACCGGATGCGCGGCGAACGCCCCTGGACCTTCACCAACCTGAAGGCGGGTGACGGCCTGGCGAATATTATTGCGTTTCTCGAAGTGAAAGGGATGCTGAAGGTATAAAAAAAGCCTGGCGAGATGCCAGGCTTTGCGCGGTTATTTACAGCTGTTGCCGGTCGCGCCCTGCGCGCGCCAGGCGCCCCAGGTGCCGCCTTTGCCCGGCTCTTCCTGGCCCGGGTTGACGTACCACTGGTTGAACCAGATTTTGCCGTTATGCGAAACCTTCGTACACTTGATCGGGTAGGCGATTTTCGCGTTGTAGGCGGGCACGGTGACCACCACGGGCTCGTCTTTCGCAGGGGTTGTATCCTGCGCCGGGGTGTTATCTTTTGCCGACGTGTCGTCCTTCGCAGGGGTGTCGTCTTTCGCTGGCGTATCATCCACCACAGGCGCAGCAGGTTTGGTGACGTGGATGGTCATGCTGTCCTGCGCGGTGCGGCCGTCTGCGCCGGTGGTGGTCAGCGTAAAGGTCGCGTCACCTTCGGTATTAGCCGGGATCACCGCGTAGGCGGTTGCCGAATTGACGCTGTTCACCAGCGTGCCGTTCAGTTTCTCCTCCACGAAGAAGGTCCCCGCCCCTTTGGTGACGGTCCAGTTCCAGGCTTTCGCGTTATGGCTTTGGCTACCGTCCAGCGGATAGACCTTCACGCCGCTGGTCGCGGAAACCATGCTGTAATCCGCGCCCGCCGCGGCGGTTGGCGCAGGCAGCGTATCCCCGCCATTTTTCAGCGCCAGAATGCGGGCGACCGCGCGCTCCATGTCCGGCTGGGTGCCGATTTTTGTCGATTCACTTCCCGCCAGCGGCGTTCCGGTTTCCTGCAAAATGGTACGCATCTGCACTGGCGTTACGGTGATGCCGTTCGCTTTGGCAATGCCAGACAGGCTCGCGACCACGCCGGCGATAATTGGGTTCGCAGAAGATGTCCCCGCGAAGGAGCGCGTGTAATGCGTCGCCAGGCCGGCGCCTTTATAGAGATCGCCGCCATAGCCGGTGGTGGCTACGTCCCAGCAGCCCCATGATGAACTGGTCACGCGAGAGCCGTAGGTGCTGAAATAGGCGCGCTTGCCGTCTTTCGCGCAGAAAGCGCCGGCGATGATGGCCCCTGAATCGCGCACGCTGGTATCAAATTTCCCCTTCCAGCTGGGGTGATCGAGGTCGATGTTGCCGTTGCCCGCCGCTTCGATAACGTAAACCCCCTTATCGGTGAGCGCCTTAAAGACGTCGTAATACAGCGCCTTCTCTTCCTGCGGCACGAAACAGCTTGATTGACACGACCCGGTGATTTCCCCGCCACCGGTTTGCATCCCCACCTGCACCACGTCCCCGGCCTTGAGTTTCGGGATCAGGTTATAAAGGTCGTAATACTGGGCGGTGGAATACCCCATACGGCTTTTCCAGGTCAGGCCGCGCATGCCGGTGCCGATGTCACGCGCTGCCAGGATGCCCACCGAGGCGGTATCGTGATCTTTATTGTCTCTATAGGTGCTGTTGCCGCTGCTCAGGCTAATCGGCGGCAGGTTAACATGGTTGTAGTTCCATGGGTCGTTCTCCATAGAGATAATAGTAATACCTTCTCCGTCATTCCCCGGATAACCGAGAACGCTGTCGCGGTTCACGCCGCCCATATAATATCCCGAACGTTTATCACTCGGGGAATTCATATAATCCTGGTAGTCGCGTAAATCCGGTACGGCTGCCGCGCCTGCATTATTCACTGGCGTTGATTTTAAAAGCTGTCGTGCTTTCAGACCGTTGCCGATTTCGTCCAGAGAAACGGGCATTGACTCTGGATAAACAATTTCAACGTTTGGATTATGCTCAAGCTCGGAAATAACATGGTTGATAAAGTTTTTATCAGTACTTTTATCTTCCGTTAATTCAATGCGTCTGTAACGATCGAAACCGTAGCGTGCATCCGTCGCGATATCATTACCCGACGCGGTGCTGCGTAGTTTGTTTGAGCGGAATATGGGGGTCGCAGTTAATGACGGGTCGCTCAAGGTTAACTCAGTAGACGTGGCAGTGGTCGCGGCGGCATTCGATGACTTAAGCAGAGCCTTAGTGGGTTTAAGCTTAACGATGATCGCCGAGTAGGTTACGCCATCCTGAGCAAATTCAGCGTCCGGGGTCGTCTGGGCATGTACAGGTCCGGTTACCGCTGCGCAAATCAAAATAGATAAAAGACTTTTTTTCATTTTAACCAACGTTCCTTAATGGGCTTTAATTATGTGAGTTCCTTTAGTCAGAATGAATGAAAAAAAAGCAGGCGCCAATCAGAGCGCTCTTTTTATGATTAAGACTATTCTCTATGAATTTATAAAAACAAATCCGCCTTTTTCGCGTCAAGAAAAAGAAAAGATAAAAATGGTCAAATGAATTATTCAGGAAAAGCGGAAAAACAGAGTCATTGCAAGCTGCATTTGTTATTAAATTAACTTTTCGCGCACATTAAATAAAAGTCATCTCCAGGTAAAATCCGTCCCCCCTTTGCTGGAGAAAGAGAATGGCCGTTAATATCATCGTCGCCGACGAAAATACCCTTATTCGCAGGGGCGTGAGGGCTATTGTTCAGGCTATCGACGCTCTGCCGACGGATCCCAACAGTAAGCTGACGTTCTCGCTGGTGGCGGAAGCGCGATCGACGGCCGATCTGTTAGATCTCATCGCCCTGCACTCGCCGGATATTCTGCTGCTGGGCTATACGCTTAACCCCGCTGCTGGCCCTAATCCGCTGAGCGGTATGGACGGGCTGGCGCTGGTCAAAGGGCTGAGCCAGAAATTTCCGGGGCTGAAAATTATCCTCTTCGCCCCCTATACCAGCCCGCAGCTGATACGCATGGCGATGGAAGCAGGCGCAAACGCCTACGTGAGCCGTAATATCAACGAAAAATGCCTGCGCGATGCGATGAACGCCGTGATGAACGGTGAGGTCTATATCGAACCGGTCTTAATGAAACTGCTGTTACAGGGCGGAAAGCTGGCAGGAGAAGCGCTGTCACCCCGCGAGATCGACGTGCTGCGCTTAATGTGTCGCGGGCTGAGCCTGACGGATATTTCAACGCGAATGCACATCAGCATTAAAACCGTGAGCGCGCACAAGATTCGGGCAATGGAGAAACTGCGGGTAGAGAATGATTGCGAGCTTTACTGCCTGCTGGCGAGAACCCGGATGTTCGATATTGCTATCTGACATCCGGGGTCATTCAGGCAATCAGGCCTCTGGCAGCTCCGCCAGCGGCCAGCGCGGACGCACGGACACGCTCAGATCGGCGGTGGCCCCTGCGTTCAGGCGTACCATTCCCGCATAGGCAATCATCGCGCCGTTATCGGTACAAAATTCCGGACGGGCGTAGAACACTTCGCCCCGGCGTTTTTGCATCATCTCAGCGAGCTTCGCGCGCAGCGTGCGGTTAGCGCTCACGCCCCCCGCCATCACCAGACGCTTAAAGCCGGTCTGATCCAGCGCGCGCTTGCATTTGATCATCAGCGTATCCACTACCGCATCTTCAAACGCCCGGGCGATATCCGCGCGGGTCTGCTCGCTGTCGTCGTTATTGCGGATGGTATTGGCCGCGAACGTTTTCAGGCCGGAGAAGCTGAAATCCAGACCCGGGCGATCGGTCATCGGACGCGGAAAGATAAAGCGCCCTTCCGTTCCCTGCGACGCCATTTTTGAAAGCATCGGGCCGCCGGGGTAATCCAGACCCAGCAGCTTGGCGGTTTTATCGAAGGCTTCACCGGCGGCATCGTCAATGGATTCGCCCAACAGTTCGTATTTGCCGATCCCGGTCACGCTAATCAGCTGGGTATGACCGCCCGACACCAGCAGCGCCACAAACGGGAACGCGGGGGGGTTATCTTCCAGCATCGGTGCCAGCAGGTGCCCTTCCATATGGTGAACCGGAATAGCAGGAACATCCCATGCAAACGCCAGCGAACGCCCCACCGTCGCGCCGACCAGCAGCGCGCCCACCAGGCCGGGGCCAGCGGTATAGGCCACGGCGTCGATCTCTTTGGCGCTCAGTCCGGCCTCTTTCAGCGCCGCCTGAATCAACGGAACGGTTTTACGCACATGGTCACGAGAGGCCAGTTCCGGTACCACGCCGCCGTAGTCAGCGTGCAATTTCACCTGACTATACAGTTGGTTGGCCAGAAGCCCTTTTTCGTCGTCGTAAATCGCGATGCCGGTTTCATCGCAGGATGTTTCTATACCCAGTACACGCATGACTTGTTTTACCTCGTTTCAATACCGCCGCAGTGTAGGGCCAATGCGGGTTGATGTAAAACTTTGTTCGCCCCAGGAAGAAGGCTCGTGTATACTCCTCACCCTTATAAAAGTCCCTTTCAAAATCGCATCGGTGCTTTACAAAGCAGCAGCATTTGCAGTAAAATTCCGCACCATTTTGAAATAAGCTGGCGTTGATGCCAGCGGCAAACCGAATTTATCAAAGGTGAGAGTTACATGCCGGTAATTAAAGTACGTGAAAACGAGCCGTTCGACGTAGCACTGCGTCGCTTCAAACGTTCATGCGAGAAAGCAGGTGTTCTGGCTGAAGTTCGTCGTCGTGAGTTTTATGAAAAACCAACGACCGAACGTAAGCGCGCTAAAGCTTCCGCTGTGAAACGTCACGCGAAGAAACTGGCTCGCGAAAACGCACGCCGTACTCGTCTGTACTAATCCGTTGAGGACCTCAGTCCTCAATTGACAGACAGAGTAGTAGTCGTAAGGCCGTGCTTCCGGAAGGAATGCGCGGCTTGTTTTCGTTTATAAGTCGCTTAAAATTTTGGGGCATATGGCCGGAAGAATCCCACGCGTTTTCATTAATGATCTGCTTGCCAGAACCGACATTGTCGATCTCATCGACGCGCGGGTAAAGCTGAAAAAGCAGGGCAAGAACTACCATGCGTGCTGTCCGTTCCACAACGAAAAAACCCCCTCTTTTACCGTAAACGGTGAAAAACAGTTTTACCACTGCTTCGGCTGTGGCGCTCACGGTAACGCCGTCGATTTTTTAATGAACTACGACAAGCTCGAGTTCGTTGAAACCGTCGAAGAGCTGGCCGCGATGCACAATCTTGAAGTGCCGTATGAAGCAGGCAGTGGGCCAAGTCAGATAGAGCGCCATCAACGCCAGACGCTGTATCAGCTGATGGACGGCCTGAACTCATTTTACCAACAGTCTCTTAAGCACTCTGCTGCTGAGCCTGCGCGTCAATATCTGACACAGCGCGGACTGAGTGATGAGGTTATTGCGCGTTTCGCTATTGGTTACGCCCCGCCCGGCTGGGACAACGTGTTAAAGCGTTTTGGCGGCAATAGTGAAGATCGTAAATCCCTTATCGATGCGGGAATGCTGGTCACAAATGACCAGGGACGAAGCTACGACCGCTTCCGCGAACGGGTGATGTTCCCCATTCGCGACAAGCGTGGCCGGGTGATTGGTTTTGGTGGACGCGTGCTGGGCGATGCCCTGCCGAAATACCTTAACTCCCCGGAAACCGATATTTTCCATAAGGGCCGACAGCTTTACGGTCTTTATGAGGCGCAGCAGGATAATGCGGAACCTCCGCGCCTTCTGGTCGTCGAAGGGTATATGGACGTCGTTGCGCTGGCGCAGTACGACATCAACTATGCCGTAGCATCGCTGGGCACCTCGACGACAGCCGACCATATTCAGCTGCTGTTCCGGGTGACCAACAACGTCATCTGCTGTTACGACGGCGACCGCGCCGGACGCGATGCCGCATGGCGCGCGCTGGAAACCGCGCTGCCGTATATGACCGACGGACGTCAGCTACGCTTTATGTTCCTGCCCGACGGTGAAGACCCGGATACGCTGGTGCGTAAAGAGGGCAAAGCGGCGTTTGAAGCGCGGATGGAGCAGGCTCAGCCGCTCTCCACGTTTTTGTTTAACAGCCTGATGCCGCAGGTCGATTTGAGTACGCCTGACGGGCGCGCGCAGCTCAGTACGCTGGCGCTGCCGTTAATCAGCCAGGTGCCCGGCGAAACGCTGCGCATCTATCTGCGTCAGGAGTTAGGCAACAAGCTCGGCATTCTGGATGACAGCCAGCTTGAACGTTTAATGCCTAAACTGGCTGAAAGCGGTGCGGTTCGCCCCGCGCCTCAGCTAAAACGCACAACCATGCGTATACTGATAGGGTTACTGGTGCAAAACCCCGAACTTGCTCCGCAAGTGCCATCGCTGGCGGGTTTGAACCACGAAAAATTGCCTGGACTTGGCTTATTTTCAGAACTGGTCAACACTTGTTTGTCTCAACCAGGTCTGACCACCGGGCAACTTTTAGAGCATTATCGCGGCACAAAAGAGGCCGCTACCCTTGAAAAACTGTCGATGTGGGACGATATAGCAGATAAGGATATCGCAGAAAAAACGTTCACCGACTCGCTCAACCATATGTTTGATTCGATGCTTGAACTGCGCCAGGAAGAGTTGATAGCTCGCGAGCGCACACACGGTTTAAGCAGCGAAGAGCGCCGGGAGCTCTGGATGATTAACCAGGAACTGGCGAAGAAATAGAAAAGAAAGCGAAAGACAAAAGTATTTAACGGCTTAAGTGCCGAATATCGATCGGGGAGCCCCCGGCAGCCGCACTGAGAGGCAGCGGCAAAAATACAAGTACGCCCTCGCTTTAAAGGTTGGCAGCCCCATCGCCGACACCAATCAAACGAATAAGTGTGGATACCGTCTTATGGAGCAAAACCCGCAGTCACAGCTGAAACTTCTTGTCCAACGCGGTAAGGAGCAAGGCTATCTGACCTATGCCGAGGTCAATGACCATCTGCCGGAAGATATCGTCGATTCAGATCAGATCGAAGACATCATCCAAATGATCAATGACATGGGCATTCAGGTGATGGAAGAAGCACCGGATGCCGATGATCTGTTGCTGGCTGAAACCTCCAACAACACTGACGAAGATGCGGAAGAAGCTGCTGCACAGGTACTGTCCAGTGTGGAATCTGAAATCGGGCGCACCACTGACCCGGTCCGCATGTACATGCGTGAAATGGGTACCGTTGAACTGCTGACCCGCGAAGGCGAAATCGACATCGCGAAACGCATCGAAGACGGGATCAACCAGGTTCAGTGCTCCGTTGCTGAATATCCTGAAGCGATCACCTATCTGCTGGAGCAGTACGACCGCGTTGAAGCTGAAGAAGCGCGTCTGTCCGACCTGATCACCGGTTTTGTCGATCCTAACGCTGAAGAAGATCTGGCGCCTACCGCCACCCACGTTGGGTCTGAACTGTCTCAGGAAGAGATGGATGATGACGAAGACGAAGACGAGGAAGAAGAAGACGACAGCGATGACGACAACAGCATCGACCCTGAGCTGGCGCGTGAGAAATTTGGTGAGCTGCGTACCCAGTACGAATTAGCCCGCGACACCATTAAGGCCAAAGGCCGCAGCCACGCCGCCGCGCAGGAACAGATCCTGAAACTGTCTGAAGTCTTCAAGCAGTTCCGTCTGGTGCCAAAACAGTTCGACTACCTGGTTAACAGCATGCGCGTGATGATGGATCGCGTCCGTACCCAGGAACGCATCATCATGAAGCTGTGCGTTGAACAGTGCAAAATGCCGAAGAAGAACTTCATCACCCTGTTCACCGGCAACGAAACCAGCGAAACCTGGTTCAACGCGGCTATCGCGATGAACAAGCCGTGGTCTGAAAAACTGCACGACGTGAAAGAAGACGTGCATCGCGGCCTGCAAAAACTGCAACAGATTGAAGAAGAAACCGGCCTGACCATCGAGCAGGTTAAGGACATCAACCGTCGTATGTCTATCGGTGAAGCGAAAGCCCGCCGTGCGAAGAAAGAGATGGTTGAAGCGAACTTACGTCTGGTTATCTCTATCGCCAAGAAGTACACCAACCGCGGTCTGCAATTCCTGGATCTGATTCAGGAAGGTAACATCGGTCTGATGAAAGCGGTTGATAAGTTTGAATACCGTCGTGGTTACAAGTTCTCAACCTATGCAACATGGTGGATCCGTCAGGCGATCACCCGCTCTATCGCAGACCAGGCGCGTACCATCCGTATTCCGGTGCATATGATTGAGACGATCAACAAGCTCAACCGTATCTCCCGCCAGATGCTGCAAGAGATGGGCCGCGAGCCAACGCCGGAAGAGCTGGCTGAGCGTATGCTGATGCCGGAAGATAAGATCCGTAAAGTGCTGAAAATTGCCAAAGAGCCTATCTCCATGGAAACGCCAATCGGCGACGATGAAGATTCGCATCTGGGTGATTTCATCGAGGATACCACCCTCGAACTGCCGCTGGACTCTGCAACCACCGAGAGCCTGCGCGCCGCGACGCACGACGTACTGGCTGGCCTGACAGCCCGTGAAGCAAAAGTTCTGCGTATGCGTTTCGGTATCGATATGAACACCGACCATACGCTGGAAGAAGTGGGTAAACAGTTCGACGTAACCCGCGAACGTATCCGTCAGATCGAAGCGAAGGCGCTGCGTAAACTGCGCCATCCAAGCCGCTCTGAAGTGCTGCGTAGCTTCCTGGACGATTAATCTGTCCTGCTGTGAAAAAGCTCCCAATCGGGAGCTTTTTTTTTGTTTATTCCCTCTATCAATGGGCTGAGAGATCCCCAGTAATTTTTTCTCATAAAGCGATGAGAAGAATTTCATAAAGATAAATGCGTTACAGCGACACCATTGTCCGGCTGTAAATCGCCGAAGCGTTTCCGCAATGCCGGGGCGAGGCGCATGGACGCGCCGAGAGGGCATAGCCTGCATGGATGCAGGCTGGTGCCCGACCCGATAGCATGAAGGAATAAGCTGAGGGCCACCGCGAAGCGGCGATTTTCTTGCCGGGAGCCCGGGTGGTCAGGGAGGCGGCGGTGAGCCTCCCTGACACGTTCACAAGCATTGTGTCAACAGAGAAGCAAGGAACCTAAGGTGAACGGAATGACCACCACAGCCGTATGTTCCCCCTCACCCTAACCCTCTCCCCAAAGGGGCGAGGGAACTGTTCCGTGCCTACATTTTTTCTGGGGTACCCTCAGGTATCAGGCCGCAGAGGATTACAGCCCCCGCACCATCAGCGCTTCATCCAGCTCACGATACGCCTCCACCAGCTTATCCAGCGTCGCCCGGTTCAGCCCGCTCGGGTTTGGCAGTACCCATACCTGCGTCACGCCGATACTGATGCTCTGCTTGCCCCACTGCGCCCCGCGCTGGCTAAACGCCTGCTCGAAGGCCTGCTTGCCGAGGATCGCCAGCGCGGCAGGCTGATAGTCCTCAATCTTTTTAATCAGCTCCCGCCCGCCGGTGCGCAGCTCGTGCAGATTCACCTCGCTCGCCTGCACCGTGGGGCGCTCCACCAGCATGGTGATCCCGCAGCGCGTATCCAGCAGATGCTGCTCCTCTTCCGGCTTGAGCAATCTGTCGGTGAAACCGGCCTGATGGATCACCTTCCAGAAGCGGTTTCCAGGATGAGCAAAGTGGTAGCCCGTGTGCGCCGAAGACTTGCCCGGATTGATACCGCAGAAGACTACGCGAAGGCCAGGGGCCAGAATATCGTTGATCATCTTTACTCCAGTTTATGCATCATCAGTAAAGTATAAAGGATTGATTATGCATTGTTTATAAAATCAGCAGGCAGGAGTGAATGGCTGGATTGCTGAAGGGAGTTACTTTATAATTCACCGCCACGGCCCCTTAGCTCAGTGGTTAGAGCAGGCGACTCATAATCGCTTGGTCGCTGGTTCAAGTCCAGCAGGGGCCACCAAATATCAAGGGCTTACGTTAATTCGTAGGCCCTTAGTCTTTTCTAGGATACCTATAGGATACTTCAGAAGAGTATTAGCAGGTACAAAAAAGGCCGCACGCGACCTTTGAATCAAACATCTGCTTCAGGGTTTAAAAAAACCTCACACAATCGGCGATTATTTAATCAATGAAAGTGTCAAGAGCCTCCTCAACACTTTGATATTTATGAGTGGTCACTCCATTTGTTGCATTTTTCACTTTTGAATAAAGCACCACAGCTCCGCTCAGATCGGAAACTCCAGCATTTTGTAAGTAAGGTACAAGCTTTTCCTCGTAATACTCGATTTCTCTTTGCATTACATCCTCAGGACTTCCCGCAAAAGAGCCTCGAGCAGGAGCATCTCCTCGCGCCACTTGATATTCAAGTACAAAAGTTTTTTTCTCATACTTAAATTCAACTACGCCATCGCAACCCCAAAAATTACCTTTGAGGTTGGAAAAATCGATGGAAGTCTCAAGCCCACCATTATAGGTAGCCTTAACTTTCGGCATCTGTCCGCTGATGGTAAAACCTTTAGATGTAAAATATGCTAAAGAGGCTTCTTGAATCGTCGAAGCGGCATCTCCCATCTGTTTTGCTAAAAGGTCACGACGAGCGGTACTCAGCTCTTCAATTTTCGACTTAAGGTCTTGCAATTTCATTTTCTGGGCTAATGACATAAAAAATCCTTGTTTATACAGAATGTTAGCTGTGCATAATCTATGCTTTCTTATATTACTGCTATAAAAAATCAAATACCATCAATCCAGTTTTCCACCTAAATGCTCAAGTCAATGTATCGTTACCGAAATGCTTTGTAAAACCGACATGCTTGTTGCTAAGGATTCTTTCATGTACTCACACCACCCGGCAAAAATAGCTTCATCTGTACCGGGGTAAGCTGTCAGAAAGCACATGAGGATATCGTCGGTGAGTTTGTCCTGCTGATCCCAGTCAACAATGAACTGTCTAAACAGAGCGTAAGCCTTCGCCGGGTCTTTGTTCTGCCATGTCTCTACAACATTATCGAAAGGAGGAACGATGTAAGTTATCTCCACCGGCAATGGCTCGTATTTTGTCGGTATCAATACCTCTCGGGTAAATACCTCACCTTCTGGCCAGAGTTGCACCTGATTTGTCAAAGCTGATCCTCCACATAGATGCCCGCCGATATGATTGCACCGCCGATACGGCGCTTTCCATATAGCAATGGTACCGGATAACCTTGCGCAGCAGTATTAGTAACGCCGCCAAATGCGTATGAAGCCTTGTTATCTGCACCCTGTTTGCTGGCCAAGCCCGTGGGCTGAGGGGATAGCATTTGCACAATTCCGCCAGCAATCATCGCTGCGCCAAGCTTCCATGCAACCGGCCCCCACGTGCCGCCGCCCCAGGCCTGACCAACCGTAACCCCAATTGCACCTACCACTACCAGCACCGCGCCGAGAATAGTTTGCAGTACCCCCGCTTTTTTGCTGCCGATTAACACAGGCACAATATGAATCTCGCGCCCATTATTCGGAAACTCCAGATCATCTTCTCCAATATTCTTTTTCCCGACATAAATCGCATACGTTAAACCGCGAGCCCTGCTTGAATTCATGTAATTTTCGAATCCTGGAATCGTTACGGCCAGAGCGCGGAAAGCCTCATGAGTAGTCCGTACCAGGCGCTGGTGAGTTTTACCGAAGGTCTTGCCTAGCGGGCCAAACATACGGATGGTCGCAAGTGTTTCATTGTTAGCTAAATTCATCGTTCTACTCCTGTCAGATACCGTTAAATGTCGCCAGCCGTTGTTTATGGCTGTCGCTCATATCGAAAGCAAAATCCTCATGCTCAGCCTGGAAGGTGCCGAACGCCATAAGCGCAGATACCGCCGGGTCTATCTTGTTAGAGGATTTCTTTTTATTGGGCTTGATATTGGCGTTGGCGTCAGACTCCATCACCACGTTTCCAATCGCCCAGGCCAGAACCGGATCGCCACGATGGCGCACCACTCTGCGATTAACGAACACCTCAAAGGATTTCGCTACCGGACTGAATTTGAGATAGGTTTGCGGGAACGGTTCTACATCGAGCCCTGCCCCCTGTAGCTGGGTGCGTAGGTGTGTGGCGTTCCACGTATCGAAGCCCACCAGCCGGATATTGAAAGTTTCAGCGTCGCGCAGGATATCGTCACGGATGCGGTCATAGTCGATACAGTCACCGGGTGTTGTGCGTATCCAGCCCGCTTTCACCCATTGGCGGTAGATGGCACGGTTTTTGTTGGCGACGTTAAGCAGCTGCGCTTCCGGCAGATAATGGCGGGTCAGCAGGCGGATCTCCCTGTCGAACGGGAACGCGTAGCTCACGCTGGTAATGTCGCTGGTTGAGGACAAGTCAAATCCGGCATAACACTCCATTCCGGCCAGATCATCTTCGGTATAGCCGATCGCACAGGCATCCCATGCACCGGCACCCATCCAAGGCGTGGAGCCCTGACACCAGATATTGAAACGTTTGGTCAGCATTTCCACCCACTGCGACGGTATGCCCCGTGCTTTCTGGATGGTGGATTCCAGCTTCGCCGCGTCAACGGACACATGCAGGTTAGGGTTAGCCTTGATCCACATTTCCGGCTGCTCAACCTCGCTTTCGTCGTCCAGCTCGTAGATCAGGACAAACAGCGAATCGTTGCTTTCTTCCCCGGCCAGTATCTGGCAGCAGTAGTCATAATGCTGTTTACAGGCGGAGACAACGTTACTTCCGGCGGTCGTGATAGCGAATAAAATCGCCTCAGGACGTGCGCCCATACCCAGCTCAAGCGCGGAATAAACGCCGTTATCCGGGTGAAGGTGGTATTCATCGACAATCGCTAGGCTGGGGTTAGTCCCCTCAATGGTGGCCGCTTTCGCCGCCAGCGGCTTTAACAGGCTGTTGCTCTTCGGGAAAATGACCTTATGCGCCTGGATATTGACGCGCTTTTTCAGCGGTTTTGACAGCAGGCACATCTGGCGGGCATCGTCGAACACGATTCGGGCCTGATCACGACTCACCGCCGCTGTGTAGATATCCTGCTGGCCCTTCTCCATCACCAGAAACCAGTTAGCCAGCATGGCGGCCACGGTTGATTTGGCGTTCTTGCGCGGTACTTCAATAAAGGCGCTGCTGTACTTGCGGCGCCCTGACTCCCTGACCTTAAAGCCCAGCAGGTTAGCAAAGGCGAACTGTTGCCACGGCTCCAGATCGATTGGCTGGCCCCGCAGAGGGCCTTTGACGTGTGGACAGAGCCGGGAGAAGGCAATAAACCGCTCTACGGTCGCCGTATCGAACTCATAATGGGGGTCATTCAGGTCTGAAAAGTACCTTTCCACAGCCTGTTTTACGCGCTTACAGGCCGGAATCTCGCCCGTTTTTATCGCATTTGCGTACTCATCCCAGACGGTCAAGCTCGTC
Source organism: Enterobacter sp. 186315 (assembly GCF_053290175.1). Taxonomy (NCBI): domain Bacteria; kingdom Pseudomonadati; phylum Pseudomonadota; class Gammaproteobacteria; order Enterobacterales; family Enterobacteriaceae; genus Enterobacter; species Enterobacter sp. 186315. The sequence goes on from NZ_JBPTTK010000017.1 coordinate 52,967, forward strand.
TTCCTCTTCCGTTTCTACCGGGTTACGGCGGCGGCTTACCGGATCAAAGCCCAGCAGCGACGACATTTTAATCATGATTTTTTCAGCATCGGCCTTTGCGCTCAGCGCCGGATTTCGGCTCTCGCCGCCCTGGCTGTTCACAATGCTGAATCCACGGCTGGCAAGGTCTTCCACGGCTTTGCGGTACATCGAATAGTTAACGCAAAAAAGCTCAAGGTTGTTCCAGTCGGCGGGAGTCAGATCACCGCGTTCGGCCAGTTGCTTCGCCTTTGCTTTCCACTGCTGCGCGGCTAACTCATCAAGGTAAGCTGGCGGTTTTGGTGGTCTTGCCATAAAAATTTCTCGTTTCCATCGCGTTTTATTTTCAAAAAAATCACCGTGCGTAAAAATTTGAGGGGGCAGGCGGTGCCTTGCAGCAGGGGGGTTGTCTTTAAAACCTCCCCCACCCCGCCCATGCCGCCTGTCAGCGGTTGCGGAAGCATTCCATCACCTCCCGATCACGTTCACTCATGCGCTTTGCTACGGGATTCGTGTGCGCTCTCTGTCTGGCAGGTTGCCATGCCTCGCGCTGCTTTATCAGCCCACTAATCAGCCGCTGCTGTTCCTGCTCAGTCATTGTCAGCCTCATACATCCAGTCATTGCGACGGGCTGCACGCTCTTCCTGCTCACGGTACAACCCTGCTTTGCGCTTCGCTTTGGTGGTTGGGTCTTGCTGTGTGGTCTTCTGGTTATGATGCACCTGGCATAACGGCTGGTGATTCCACTCTGGCCAGAACAGAACATCATCACCGCCGTTGATAGGGATGATGTGATCGACAATCTTTGCAGGAACGTAGAGGCCATGCTTCTGACACTCAACGCACAGCGGATAGCGCTTAAGGTACTGAGCGCGGTACTTCTCCCATGAGGCTGAATAGCCACGGGCGCGACGGTGGCCGCGTCTGGCATCCTCTGCCCGCCACGCTTCCCGCTTATGCTCGTCACACTTGCCAGACTTCACCCGCTTATTGCATCCCGGCTCTGTGCACCGGCGTAGTGGTTGCCACGGCATCAGTACACCCCCACATCTCGGTAGACAGACCACAACGCAGAGACAGCCATCGGTATCTCTTTGGCGTCGGTGTCACCAATCATCGTGCGGTACTCGTACAGCTGAGAGACGTACATCAGACAGCCAATCTTGATAGCAGGGGTGAACTCCAGACCGTTATAAAATCGCTTGCCAATATGCTTCTGGCAGACCTCCAGCGCAGCTTCGATGTACGCCTGTATCAGCGTGTCTTCATAATCGTCATCAATACGGCAATGCAGCTTTGCTTCTTCCAGACCGATTAACTCACTCATTGAAAATGCCTCCCTTGCACAGCAGCTCAAGCCGGGTGTGATCCACATCAGGAATCACGGCCACAATGCCGTAAACCTGCCCCCGGACGTTTGGCGAGCGGTACAGAATGCGGTTTGCGGTGGTTATATCGTCGCGGTAGCGCGTCCAGATTCGCACTGTAGCCTCGGAGTAAAGTGCCCCGGAAGACATGCGCTCACGCCCGCTGATAGCTCGAATTTCAGCCCAGACGGTGGCAAGGTCAGCCCATTCATAGATAACCTGACCAGTCGGGTCGCGGTGAGATTCAGACTTCTGAAAGGTAACGCGGCGTTTCAACTTTCCGGCTCTCATTCGTCACCTTCCTTGCCGTCTTTGCTGATCTTCACTTCTTGCTTCCATGCCTGGCTGAATTCGTCACCACCTTCACGCGGCGGCATCCCCTCACGTTCACGGGCTTCGTTCGGGTTCATGATCCCGTTCTTAATGCCGCGCTCATATGTGGCGTAACGTTCGGTTGGCGTGGCGCGGAGAAGGTCAGCAGAGTCGAACTCCACCTGGTAGCGGGTTCCCGGAACCGGAGAGGCCACCAGCAGCGCAGATTTGATTTGTTGTTCGAAGTTCGCCAGCCACGGGCGCATGGTCATGGTAAGAAATGCGCGGCTCGCTTCGCTAAAGTTGCTGTAAGTGCTGTTGCTGTATTCCTGGAGGAAAATAGGCGACACGTTGAACATGCGGGCAATGTCTTCAATGGTGAAGCGACGTGAGGCCAGCCATTCAGCATCCTGATTGCTCATGCCAAGCTGCTTGTAGTCCATCCCCCCTTCAAGGATCGGCGTTTTCCCGGCGTTTTTGGCCCCTTTGTAGCGCTCCAGAGCATCCATTGCCTGTTTGCCCTTCACGCTGTCGAGCCACTCTTTAGTGACCACCACACCCGCCGCCATCATGCCATCTTTCATAATGCTGGCACCGTGGCGCTGCTGTGCAAGACCTAACCCCAGCGCCTCACGGCAGATGGAGATCGGGGAGCGCCCCAGAAAGCCATCATCGGTGGAGTAACGCAGGTGCAGGATCTCTTCCTGCAGGTAGGTGCGCACAGCCCCGGTAAACGGCTCGGTAACGGTATATTTGTACTTATGCTGGCCGATACGCTCAGGAATAACCGCCCCCGGCGCATACGGGTGCAGGGATTGCGGCTGGCCGTCGCGGCCCCACTGGATCACCGCATAGGCGTTACCGTTCAGCAGACAGTGGCGCATCATCGTGCGTTTAAACTGGTAAGGCGTCTGGCAGTCGTTCGGCTGCTCGTTCAGGAGAAAATCTACCGGATGATTGCTCAGCCATTCCCGCGCTTCTCTTCCGTTATCGTTGCGCACGCGGTACAGATAGCAGGGCATTGTTGCCACCGCCTCACTGATAACTGATACGGCGTTCATGACCGCCGGCAGAGATTCCGCAGTACCCGCAGACACATACTCGCCTGATCCGGTATTTGGAATCCCTGCCATCGCCAGAAACTCATCAATGGTCATGCTGCGCTGCTCAGAGGGTTCAGACTTACGGCCAAACGGCCAGATATTCCACATATCAGAGCCCCGCTAATTCAGCCCAGCGGCGACGGTTATCGCCAGCGCGGCGCAGTTCAGGATGTTGGGAGAAAAGAGAACGGTGCGCGATTTCCACGCCAGACTCAGGATAAGCAGGCATAGAGGTAACGGTAATCTCCCGCAGTTCTGCAGCGGTAACAGTGCGCAGATATGGAGACTGAGCAATATCCCACGCCTCTTTCAGCGCACGGAAACCGAAGCTCATGCCGGAGATATCCCCGCGCTCCACCAGCTCCAGCACATCGTTGCCAAGCTGGGTATTCGGCGGGGTCAGCTCGAAGCGCAGCCCGGTATCGTCTTCGGACAGCACCAGCGTGCCGGATTTAGTGCGGCCCAGCAGCTGGGTATAGTTATGCTCGTACAGCGCACGCACATCGCTACCGGATGCCAGGCTGTCTTTAAATGCTCCCGGCGCAAACTGCTCACGGAACTCGTCCCAGATAATTTCTGAGAGACTGTTCCAGCGCACGGCATAGCCCACCAGCTTTTTGTTGCTGGCGCTCACTTCGGAGGTACGGATTTCAAAATCGATTGTTTTCATTACTGGACTCCACAGAGGGCAAAAAGGGGCCGCAGCCCCTTAAACGTCAAATCAGGAACCGGAGCCGGAAAGCTCAAGCACCTTGATGGCGTTGGAGTCCACCACGCCGCCGCCCAGGTATTTATCGGTATGCACCTTGTAGAAACCCGGTTCGGTGATGTTGTCAGGGCGGGTACGCACGCCAGTGGTGTGATCCACGATGAAATAGCCGCGCTTGAAGTCGCCTACCGCGAGGAATGCTTTACCTGCCTCCGCATCCGGCATAGTTTCCAGATACTGAACAGGACGGCCCAGCAGCGTATCGGGAGAACCGGCAACCAGACGATCGCGCCAGATGTAATCCCCGTTGCCGTTTTTCAGCTTTTGCAGTTTGGCTGCGGTGTTGGAGTTCATCACCCATACGGCATTTTTGCGGTATTTGGCTTTCAGCTTATACAGCAGGTCGATCAGGCCATCAGAGGAAACGTCTGCGGCTTCCATCTTCTCCAGCGTGCCGAACGGACGGGTTTTATCGGCAGTGGCCGCACGAGGATAAGACAGGAACCCTTTGGATTTTTTATCACCGTCGCCGTTCACAAAGTCGCTTTCTTCGGTAGCGGTGAAGGTGTCAGCGATTTCAGAAGACAGCCAGCCCAGAATATCCACTTCGGAGAAGTCGAGAATCTCCTGGGTGGTTTTCGGGTAGGCGTAGATCGGGTTGAGTTTGATATCAACGCGTTCCATCTTCGGCGTGCTGGTTTCGGTGCGAGGTTCACCTTCGGTGCCGCGATTAACGGTAGTACCGCCCACAGATACCAGCTTCTGGTATTCGTTGGTTTTAGTGGTCTTCACCGTTGCGATGGAGCGCATCACGCTATCATCCTGCAACTGGCGCATAATCTCTTTGTCCAACTCAGGGATAACGGTATAACCGCCGTCAGCCTGCACCAGTGTGGAGAGAGAACGGGTATCACCTGTCATGATGTAGTGGCGCAGCTCGTCGTTGCTTACTGGCTCACCTTCAACGGAAGTACCAGGCAGATTGCGCTGATCGTCGGCGACGGCTTCAAGACGGGTGATTTCAACTTCGAGGGCATCAGCCTGGGCGCGGAGTTCATCGAACTTTTTGCCCTCTTCTTCGTTCAGGCTGCGCTTTTCGGTGTCGGCTTTGTCCAGCATGGAACGCATCTGAGTTTTGAGTGCGGCTTTTTGCTGGCGTAATTCGAGTAATTTCTTCATGGAGTGGTTTCCGTAACAATTAATGTTAAGACGTGAAACCAGCGCTTGGAGGGGAGGCCGTTAAATCTTTTTCTGCCTCTCGCAGGCTGTACTCGCTACAGCTTGATTTAACGGCCAGTGGCGGCTCACGTCTGAGTGCCACTTCTCAAGATATACATGAAAAAATTAAAGAAAACCCCCGCCAGAGACAGGGGTAAGAATGGGTAAGCATGAGTACAAATAATTTACAAAATTATTCCTTAGCACAATCCAGAGCGTCATCAAGCAGCTCACGCTTTGCTTTAAGTTCCCCGATGAGGATATCCAGTTGTTCTTTGCTCGCGGCCATGACATCACCAGAGAATTGGTGACGCAGAAAGCCATTGTGATCCACAAAAAAGTAAGCCTCTCGCTTCACCAGTTCCCGGTATTCACTAAGCGGCATAAGCTGCAAATCTGTTTTGCTGTCTGGAACCCCAAACATATCTTTATGCTCAACCAGTTTATGGATCAGCACCTTCGAATAAATAAGGTCGTCACTGCTTTTCATGTTCATAACACCCTCTATTTTTTGTGTATAGAAACAAAACTATGTTGGTTCAGTTGGTTCAGTTGGTTCAATTTGTAAAGATTATTGTTTTATAAGGATTATTTTCAGATAGGTGAACCAACAAAGCCCCGATTTGAACCAACATTGGGCATTTTCATGTTGGTTCAGTCCATGAGGTTCTAAAGTGTTGGTTCAAATTGCCCGTTTGTTGGTTCAAAACTGCTATTTGTTGGTTCAGTGTTGGTTCATTTTTTTTGACATTAACCCCATATAAAACAGCCATATGAACACAACCAAAAGACACTGAACCAACTGAACCAACAAAATAAACCCTCACGTGTAATTATTCTTCTGCTCCCTCCTGCTGGTACTGAATGACGTAAACGTTAATCTGTCTCCCATCTATACGCGGTGATTTACGCTGGTATCCCCTGCCGCTTGCTGGAGGTGTTAGCATTCCAGATTCGGCAAGAACGCGCGCGAACTGCTTCGCATTGAATCCCTGTGCCATCTCCTTTTCGAACGCAGAAGGGAAGGTATAAAACACCATCGGCGAATCATCATGCTTGCCCCTTTCGCGGTATCCAGCCATATCACGAATTGGCATATCTGACGGGCAGTATGGCAGCGGAGCATAGCGGCTCAGACCATGCGCGTTCAGAAAGGCCTCGCACTGCTCGATGATCTGCTGGTGCTCCTTGTTACCTGTTCCGAATTCTTTTACCCAGGCATTGAAGCTATGCTGGATAGCATCCCGGCTGGCTTGTTCACTCCAGCCAGTTATCGGCGAACCAGTTACTAGCGCAGCCTCAAGAATGGCGAAGCGCTCAGCCACACGATGAACCTGTTCACCATAATCAGCCGGAATAAGACTGCGCCAGCGCGTCTGCGCATCCCGCACAGCCTGTTTAGCCTCCTGCTGGTGGGTTGCCAGCCATTTTACCCACTCACGCCCTGCTGCGCCGTGGTTATCAATCCATGACTCTTTCAGTGCATCGGCGTGGGCCTTTCCGTTAGCCAGCCCGTTAAAGGCCGTGGATTTCTCCATGGGGATATTCAGCAGGCGCACCAGTTGCCCAGCTTTCACCCTAATTCCACCAGCAGCCAGGAATGTTTCAATATCCATTTCCCCGGTACTGATCGCAACAGTTCGCCAGCGCTTTAGCTCCCGGTTGCCACCCTCTTTAGCCCCCTGCAACTTCCCAGCCCCGTTAAACAAAGTGTAAGCAGACGTGGCGACATCTTTAGCACTGCTGCCCTGCCCTACCTCATCAAGTGGTAACAGGCTGTCGTTATGCGCCTCTGCCTCGTTAGCAATACCAAGCGCGGTACCGTACCAGGTCAACCTCAAAGCGTCGGGCTCGCCCCAAATACTGCTCGCAATATTTGCGGTGGTAGTCTTACCGGCGCTGGACTGTTCGAACAAATGGACGCCGAAGCCATCAGCGCCCACCAGCCCGATCAGCGGCGCAGACAATGCCGCAGCCACACCCAGCATCATCGATGGGTTGCCTCCTGCCAGATATGCCACTGAATCCCGCCAACTTTCAGCAGTTCCAGCCACGGCATAACCGGAAGATGCAGCGCTGCGACCGTTAAAGAGAATAGGCATTTCCGGATCACCGATAACTTCACCATCTGGCATGATGTATGCGCCGTGATGCCAGCCGGTGGTATGGCTAATAATCCATTCCTGCCCTGCACCACATTGCTGTAGCCAGTCGGCAAGAATTGCCCGGAATGTACTTTTAGTCGTTACGTTTACCCCACCAGCCTTTAGAGAGCGCCAGCCGTCACGCTCACCGATATCAGCACAGGGGATCGCCCTGGTAATATCTTCATGGCCACGTGGCGAACACCAGCGCAAAACGAGATAGCGCTCGGCCCCGTCACTACCGGAACCCACCACCTCAAGCGGCGAACACAGCCACGTTTCGTTATTGATTATTTCTCCGCTGTCCTTATCCACCTTTGGCGTGATCCAGTACAGGCCATCGTTACGGCTCTCTACGCGGGGTTTCAGTTCATCACCCGGTTCAGGCTTTGGCTCCCTTTTTTTCACAGGCAGATTTACCACAATACTTTCCCCACGCTCGGCATCTTCCCTGAGCCGTGGGAGTACATCCGTCCAGTTCTCTTTTGGCTGAGGCTCAAACATGCCATTAAACAAGCGTGCCTCTTTCACATCAGACAGCGCCAGTTTGGTAGCAATGATACTCACCTGAGTTTCTGAAAGCTCACCAGCTCTAATCACGCGTACGCAACGACGCCCCTGATCGATGATATTCAGCCTTTCAAGCTCCTCCAGCTGCTTTTTCCCCAGATACACAGGCGGCACATCATCCCCCGCCCTTTTCCCCTCGCTCTCGATCCAGTGCTGCGCGTGTGAATAAGCATCTTCCCCCGCAAAAATAATCGCCTCAGTAAACTTGTCCTTTGGCAGACACTTAATGTTTGGGGCGTTTTTCATCTTCATCAGTGCAGCACCTTATTGGAAAGATCCGCTTCCAAATCTTCATGCAGGTATTCAAGGTGGCAGCTTTTCACTATCTGCAACCCCATTTCGTTAATATCGCCATCGTCGGTAAAGCAGGTCAGCAGAATATCCCGCAAACGCCTTAACCCCTCATCGCGCCCGAATTCTTCAAAACAGCCAAAAATCATATATTTCATCAATACGTTTTCAGTTACGCGCGGCTCCAGCGTGAAGCGATAGCGGGCCATATACTTATCGCTTTCCACCAGCAAGGTTGCCGAACCGGTTTCCGCTATCTGGTGAGCAATACATGTTTCGGTCAGTTTGCGGAACAATGGGCCTATCACTTCAAAAATATCGGTCATTGTGGGATACCTCCGCTCATCTGAAATTTGCCAAGTAATGGGTGATACCAGTACGCCGATCCATATTTGCGCTTCGCGCTGCGCAGCACCAGCCGCGCCGCTTCTCTGAACTTTTCATCAGGCGCAACGAACCCGCCAGATTTCAGCTTAACCAGCATCACCCCTGTGTTTTTCGCCAGTTCCTCAGCCTTTTTGGTTGAGATACCGTATTCAGCAGCCAGTGTTGCTACTGGCGTCATACCCGGAGGGATTTCTCCCCCTTGACTATCGGTGAGTGATTTAACCTGAGCCTCAAGTTGCAAAATCTTCTCAACCAGCAAATCAACGCGGTTAGCCAGTTCGTTGAATTTCACGTTACTGATCATTTGCTCCCCCCTTCGACTGGAAGGACAAATGACTTATCCAAAGCATTAGCCAGATCATCAGCTAAGCGCGATGCAATATCCATTAAAGCCATCAGGTGAATGCGCTTCTTTTCATCGTTCGATATAGATACAAAAGCCGCACACGAAAGAAGAGCCGAAACCTCTTGAGCAGTTGTCAGTAAGTCCTGATCGCTCTTGTAGGTGTAAAGGTTATCCATTGAGCGCCCCCGTTGAATTCAGCTCTACCATGCTTGCCGCCAGTTGATCCGATACTCGTCTGGCCAGGCTGATAAGATTTTCACGCCCAACGGAATCAATCTCGCACTCTTCAACAACCATCAACAAAACAGCCAGCTCACAAGCTATTGAAGCGCTTTTATTTGTTAACTCACGCATGGCGCACCTCCATAATCTGAAATGCGTGGAACGGCAGGCGGGCAGCGAAAATGAGGGTTACGCCGGGCATGGTGTCGCGGGCTTCCTGCTCACTGGATGCGTTGACGTAGATTACCAACGGCTTTGCGGTAGGGTAGCGCTCAGAGGTGGAGAGAAATCTCCATGTAAATTCAGGGCGAGTTTGGGTAGACTGATTGTCAGCCATAACTGTTACCTCACTTAACGGTTTGTGGTCAGAGGCCCGGTTAGTGTTCCTAGCACTACCGGGCTTCGCACTTGAAAGGTGTATGTCACCTTCAATATTAAAACTAGCCCAAAGTGAAATACACTTCAAGCCTTTTCCTTTTATTTTTTTTGCGTATACTGAAATACACCTAACATAAGGAGTTTCAGTAATGGCAACAGGTGCGAAGAATGCAAAGTCACAAATGACCACAGTTCGAATCCCCCATGATGTGATGGAAGATATCGAGCTTTTTAAACATGAAGGTGAAAGTACCGCAGGGTTTCTTGTCACTGCTGCGAAAGGCGAAATCAAACGCCGCCAGCGCCAAAAGGCAAAAGAAGAGCCAAAATCCTGAATAAAAACAGCGGGCGCAGAATTGCGCTGGCTCATTCTTTGACCACCAGCATTAACCCTGGTATGCTTAATCTGTTTCGGTTTTTCGTAGTGACATTGGCAGCTCTGCAAAGCTGCCTTTGTTTTATTCAGCGTCAGCATTCGGCACCTCAGGCAATACACCACCAGCGATCAGTTTCTTCGTTAACCACTGCTCACCTTTCCCTGTCAGCATCGTTGTGAATGAGGCTCTTACCTCGCCATTCGTTTCATACGTTCCCTGGCGAACGGCAAAATAACCGCTATCGATATAACGCTGCATAGGCAGGTTGTGGCGCTGGCCGCCGTTGATGAGAATCCCCTGTTGCCTCATCCAGCCGAATAATTTGATGGGGCCAAGCCCTACGGCTTTGGCATAGTTGGGAATGGAAATACCCTTGTTGATCTCCGCCACGCGATCAGCGAAATCAACCTTTGGCGCAGCGGCCACCAGTCGGTTTTCAAGTTCGCTTGCCTTTTCTGCCAGATCAGCAGCAAGGCGCAGGGCTTCCGGTAACGTCTGGGGGATATTAGCGGCGGCTTTTGCCTGGCGTTCGCAGTTGATGAAGTAGCGGCGCACCTCCCGCCCTTTTTCGTTGCGCTCAACCATTGCCAGTTCTTTACCCATATCAATAGTGATCAGGTAGTCATGTTCCATCTGCTGCCGAGATTTTGCGCTCGCCCGTTTTGGCGTGCTCAAACTTTCAACAATGATGTAATCAACTCCAGTAGTGAAGCCGTACTGGCTAATACGCCCTTTAATCCAGTTGGTGAAATCACGCCCAACGCCGAGAAAAGCATGAAGACGTTTTGCGCTCACAAGCGTGGCTGGTTGCCCGCCGATACTTCCCGCTGTAACCGGGATAAGCTCTGGTAATTTTCCCATGCTGATTCTCAGGCTGTTTGCGTGCGACGGGTTGATGCCAGATAGCTATCGAGATCTGACCTCATGTAGATAACCTTGCGACCAACCTTATGGTGTGGAATTTCCACCTTTCCGGTATGAGCCCAATTAGCTAGAGTTTGAGAATTAACACCAAGATAAGCGGCCGCTTCTGCACGGGTAAGGCGCTCTAACGAGAAAGGAGAATTGACTAACTTCATATTTATCACCGTGTATTAATGGTTAACAGCGGTGATAAATATCCATGATAGGGTAGCGAATTATCAGCCCAATAACAGGCTACTGGTTCTCAACTGCCGGATGCAACAACACAATAACCAGTAACGCCCCCCCAGCAGCCAGCTATTGGGGGAATACTAATTCAAGTCGTGTATATTTTTCTGGTTTTGGGGGCCTCAATCCAGAGAGGGAGATCCAGTTATCTAATGCGTTACGACTTACCTTGCCATGATAATGAGCAGCCAAGGCATCAAGCAGCGCTGTTTTTGCACCACAAGGATATTTTTCCCAAGTTAGTTTAATGACTTCAATAACCTCTGAATAATATGGGCTACGGGGTCTTTTCGCCTTTTCTCTCTGAGCATCTGAAATCGCCTTTTGCGCTATTTCATTAAACTCCCTAATGGATATTTCGTCACTAAAAACACCTTCCATTAGCAATTTAATGCCAATTTTTGCAAGATTATCACCGTTATTCTTCATTCCTAAAAAATGTAACGCAAGCGCAGCATTCAATGCTGTGATTCCATCACCTGATAATGGTATATCGGTTAAAAATGGTGTTTGTTTTTCATCCATATACAACAATGTGTTGATTGACTGGTCATCCACCCCAGTTTTAGCGCTCTCAATTCCAATAAAATAGAGAAATTCTTCAACGGGATTATCAGAACATTCGAAATAATGAATTATATTGTTAACCATATTTCGCGCCAAGCTTGCAGAGGCATCATTCTTAAATCCATCGCGCAAGATTGAAATAACCGTAGAATCAGCACCATCAATAAAAAGCTCGTTTATAAACGTAGCCACAATTGTAGCTCTAATACTCATTTCACCATGAGTCATAGCTTAAAACCCTTTTTATCATTTGATATTGCGAAGATTAATTTTCTTTTCTCTTCTTCGCTCAGATTCGCCAAAGCAGACATTAATTGAGTATTAATATCTTTTTTACTTTCAATCAACCCAGCATATTCAAGTATTGCTCGTTCTATTCTTGAAGCTGGCTCCATAAGTTCATCAGCACTGAAATGAAGATAGCCCTGGGTAACATCAGCGCTTCTCATCGTTCGGTGGTTGAGCAGGCGTTTCAGGATATAATTACCAACCCCCACCAGCTCAGCAACGGTGCCGAAAGTTCGGCGGCCGTCATGCCATTTGAAAGGGATAGGCTTTAGCAGGTCTGGGTTTGGTTCTGGTACGGTGGCAGCACTTATGCGATCGATAATGTGCCTGTACTCTTTAATTACTCCCTTATCACCAGGAAAAACCAATAATCCATCTGCCGCTTTCATCTTGGCTCGGCGGCGAAATAATTTCAGTAGAGTTTCAGTAATGGGGAGTTCAAGCGGATCGCCGTTTTTTGTGGTATCAATCCAAAAATATCGGCCTCCAAGATTAACTCTATCCCAACTAAGCTCTAAAATTTCAGACTTACGCAGTCCGGTAAAAATAGCCATTTCCACAGCATCACAAACCGCCGCTGCTATATCATCGCGCCCCTGTTCGGCAAACTCTCGCACGTACGATAAGGCGCTAAACCATCTGCCAAGCTCATTGGTGCGGATACGTTCAGTCTTCCTCACGGTACCATGCCATTTGCGCTTTGTGCTCAGTACCATTGTAGGCGGGTCCGGAAGAAGCGTTTTCCCTTCCTCGTCACGGTAATGATCGTGCGCGAAGCGGTATATAGCACGAAGCACCCTAGCCCAGAGATCGGCCTGTGCTTTACTGCCGGTTCCAACCCCTGCGCGTAGCGTTGATTTATCAGCACCAAACCACACAGAACCATCAGTAACGGCTTTGTGTCTGGTTTCCACTCGTTCACGGCTGATAGAGGCGATTGGTTGTTTCATCCAGTCACCAGAGAAATTTTGCAGGATGGAACGATACTGTTTTGCTGTATCGGCGCTTAACCGTTCATCACGGCTTTTGATATAGGTGTCCAGCGCATCATTAAGCGTAACCAAAGCCTTTTCATTGATGCGTTTTTCGACGTTAGGGTTTCTGCCTGTAGTGGCTACGTCTCCCAGCAGTTCGAGAGCCTTTGCCCTGGCATTATCAATAGTAAGATCGGGAAATCTGCCTAAGGTGGCCCGTATAAATTTGCCATTACGTTTTCTGGAGATACAGAAGCTCTTCGCGCCACTGATCCCCACTCGGAGCCGTAGCCCGTTAACAACGGTATCACCATACTCCATCTGGCCACGTTCCGCAGGCTGCAGGCTTTCGAGTTTTGCTTTCGTGAATTTGAATGTTTCCACAAACACCCCATACCAAGCGATCAAGGTATCCTGCAAATCGCTTGTTTTGCTCTAGGATACCTATAGGATACCGCAAGCGAGTATTTTAGAGTATTTCTGGTTATTTATACAGTGGTTTTAAATCAATTAAGTGACTGAAAATTATAGATAAGTATTTTCAGGTAAGAACTTGCATTCTAACTCATAATCGCTTGGTCGCTGGTTCAAGTCCAGCAGGGGCCACCAAATATATCAAGGACTTAGATAAGAAATTATCTAAGTCCTTTTTGTTTGCATCGAATTTGGGTCAGGTAATGGGTCAGGTAACGTTTTGGCTTGAAACCTGAAATGTCAGTTTCCAGACTAAAGGTTTGCATGAACACTTTTGCTTCGGACATCCATGCTCTGCTGCAACGACTCGTCAGTGAAGAAACCCCAAACCTGAATGAAAACGATAAGGCTTTGCTAATACATCTTGAGGTTGCCCTATATAACTTGCTGGAGGCTGAACATGGGTTGGAGCCCATTTACAAAGTCAGTTTCAAGGACAGAGGCCATTTGTTACAGCGGCAAAATGCAGGTATGGGCCCTGACTCTATTACAGATTTAAAGGCTGATTATCAGGTATTGGCTGGTGGTCAGATCTTAAACTTTCTGAACATTTTATACCTCGATAACGTAAAGCGTTACCTATCTGATCGCTTCAACAAAATCACGCTTGTAGAGTCAGGCCATGTTGTAAACAGCATGAGAAAAGATGAAAGCCAGCGAGAAACTAAAAAACGGAAAAATGGTGGTCAAAAGAGCCATGAACGCATGGAGACAGTCAAGAATCATATTCATAATCTTGCAATGGCCTTTTTGGAAGCTCACTCTCCCAGACCTTCAGATGCTTCATTTACGTTGAAAGAAGTAAATACTGCCATACATGAAGATGTCATCAATTTCTTTAAAGAAAATCCCGAGTTACCCCAGAGCAAAAAAATCCTCTTAAATCCCGATAACTCGCCTAAAGACGGACCTGACGCCACGCGTGCTATCGAAGACAAACTACGTTTGCTCAGAAAAGAAGGTCGGCTTAGTCCATTTTTTGAGCCATCAACACCGAACCAGTAAGTGGTTCGGTATACGTCCCCTGTAGTACAAACCAGAATGCCTCCTGTCCATTAAAACCAAGAGAGGCATTATCAATGTTTGAAGTTTCACCAGAACAACGCCTTAGCATTCTCAAAATCTATGGTCTGACTGTCGACAGATTAGTACGTGAGGATGAGCGCAAATCTATTACTAGCATCTCTCGTTCACGTGCATGGGAGCTAGAAAATCAGGGCAAATTTCCCCCGCGCAAAAAACTGGGCACTCACAGTTGCGCCTGGCTGCTTTCTGATTTGTTAATCTGGAGCCACCAGCGTTAAGGGGTCAGATATGGATATTTTCTCTAGCAATAATCTGGCTCCTGTTTCCTTTCGCCGTTACCTTAACAAAGTTGAAGTGTGCCTTTTTCTTCGCATCAGCTTACCGACACTTAACCGCTGGATACGTAATGGCGATTTCCCCCCCCCATAAATTTGGTCAGTGCATTGTGGGCTGGCCACCAGAAATAGTTAAACGCTAAAGGATGTAACGAAAATCAGCAGGCTCCCGGAGCCTGCGAGTTTCACTTATCGCAAGCATGAACCAACACGACACAATTTTTCAAAATAACAAGCCATCAGAGATGCGTGGCTCATGGCAATACTGCCAAAACAGACTCAGGATTATTTATAATATATGTCCACCAGCACACCCATGAATCCGTTTCAGATATCAAGAAAAAAACTTGGTGCCTTTATCTATCAAGGTTATGCCTTACCCGTATATGAATGGCCTCAGCGTGCGGTATATCCTGAGCCTAAAATCATGCGTGCGATGATGGGCTGCCTTACTGAGATATTCAGCCAATCGACTAAAGTGCTGGTTGTGCGTTTCGACTTGCATGTCAAAGAATATAGTGAGTCCAATCAGGTCATCAGCCAACTCAGCCAGGAACTGAAAAAGAAACTGAATAAACAGTATGCAGGCACCTGGTTTCATCTGATGTGGGTCCGCGAGCATGGTCGCTGCCCGAAACAACATTATCACTGTGTATTAATGGCTAACGGGCAGAAGATACAGTATCCGGCGAAACTCATTCCATTGATAGAAGAATGCTGGCAGACCTCCTGTGGAGGCACTTTCAGCCTGCCATCTAACAGTTATTACTTCTGGAAACGTGGCGATAACCATTTACTCGGACTGATTATTTATCGGCTCAGCTATCTGGCGAAAAACATCACTAAAAAGCGCTTCAACATCAAAACCAGGCGCTATGGTCATCGTTGTATCGCTGTCAATTGCCAGCAACCCACACAACCGTTGAGTGTGCTGTTAGGTTCAAAGTGAGTAGCAAAAAAATGCGCTAAAGTGGAATTAACGCACTTTACTGTTTATACAAAAATGCCTTTTCACGATGCTAAGCTTTGTTATTCTGATAGCTTCTTGTTCAAGCTCACAAAGATTTGTTGAGCAAATCTTAAAGTAATCATTACCCGTGAACGGCTCAGAGTGAGAGTAACTGCGTTCATTATTCACCGAAGTACAACCAGCGGAATGTAGGCAGGTTGTACTTGTAGGATCCAGCTCACTGCTTACTTCACTTCTTTTAAGTAAATTTAAAACATAGCCTCCAGGATTTGCATTCAGCCAGTCTTTATATTTCGCTTCGCTGTTATAAAGCTCCTCGCTGTGAAATCGTACAACGGATGCATGCTGCTCAGTAATATATTTCATCGCAGCTAGCAAATAGGAGGCTTTGAAAGTCACGTCCTGATAGTCTTTAGCTAACAAACTTTCACTTTCTTCAAACCGTTCAACAAACGCCGCAACTTCTTTGGGATCGATACGGCTGGTATTATCTTTTCCGTTTCGAACAAACAGCTTTTGTTCCTCAGCATAGAGAGTAAAAGGAACATTCCTTGACCCGGTGAACAGCTCAACAGGTTGGGAAAATGACTCCAACAGTAAATGATAGAAATCCTTATAAGCCATGATTACTTCTCCCTCATCTTTCTAACACTCAAAAAATGCGTGGCTATTTTGTTGTTCGTCATAAGTGGTTGTCGGGTCATCACCAGGGAAGCAACGGAACGAATCCTGCCACTCGCCTTTTACCAACTCACCAGATTCAAGGTCAAAGGGCACACACCATAAAGATAAATCTTCGTCAAAACGGAACACCGGCAATGGCGTAGCAAAGTACTGATGACACGGATAAATCAGCATCATATCGCCTTTCCCATGGAGATACTTTTGCCCATAGGCGAACATCTGATACAGGTCTGTCTGGCTAATTTCATACTTTCTCAGACTATCGGCAGCTCTGCTATCCAGAAGCTTCCATTTAGCATCCAGAACCACGGTCTGCCCGCCGGTGATAAGAAAGTCTGGTTTAAGCATGAACCATCGTTGAGATGAATTTTCGCCAACTGGCACATGCTCTAACAAGTACTGGCTCTTAGTCTGTTCTATAAGTTTGTAATCGTGATGCAACGCACCGGCCAGACCGCATCCTACCCAGCTTTCATATAACCTCTCCATAGGGAACAACAGAGAAATCCCCTGATGGGATCCATGTTCAAAATCTGGATTCATCTGCTCAAGAATGAGTTGGCACCACGGCTTTATGGCTCGATAGCCGAAGAGATATTTGCCGTCACTCCATTGCCTCAAGGGTTGTGTTGTACTGCCACAAATAGGCTCGATGCCATCCAGTTGGTGGCTAAGTGAATTTGCCTGCCTCCAGCTCTGCCCGTGCCTGGTCATTTTAAGTGCCCAATCCAAAGCCGTCCGTAGAAGACGGTTTTCGATGCGCTGCGGCGAAAACTCGGCATAACGCACATGAAAATGAGTACCTCTGCCTGGAGGCATTCTCATTTGCGCAGTGACATTCAATTGACCACGGATGAACGCGCTATGTTCGTCCTCGATAAGCTGATAATCGAAACGCAGCCCTTTACGCACTAAGTCAGCAAGATGCCGCAAAAACTCACTGATTATCCATTCATGCAGAGGCTGGTCACTCCGCTGCAATGCCGCCTGGTTCGCCTCACGGGGTGTAATACCTAAAGAGGCACTTAGCATTCGGCGTAAAAGCTGACGCAGGGGAACTGCCTCAGTTGGCGCTTCAATTGTTGTTTTTGGCAGAATTTCAATTGACTCGCCATTCGGAGATTGTAGAAAACCGACATAGCTTCCCAAACGCAAAAACTGCTTCCCTTCCTGGCTTAGAATTTGAGAGGTACCACTCCACGTTTGTTGCAATTGCTCAAGCCAGGAAAAGGTTGCCTCAGAGACAATTCCCAAATCCATACTGGCCGGTTGAGAACTATCACAAGTCAGCAGAGCATATTCCCGGACCTGGATCATCATGCGACAATACCCTGATAAGCTTCTGCCGACGCGAAAGCACATTCATTGATGCGAAAACGCCTGTCAGACAAACTATCCGCAATAGCTTTCGGGAATAGTGCAGAAAATGCCGGTAGTTGTGCTGACTGCTGCAATAGAATAAAACGGTTTTCTTTCGCTTTCACCGAGTCATTAAGCACCCAACCGATACGCTCATAATCATCAAAGAAATACTCTCTTAGCAATGGAATGATTTTGTCCTGGAAGATGCTGGCAAGACAGGCTTCACGGTCGGCATTATTTTCTAATTTCTTTAGTGGCATAAAGTAAGCATGACCAATCATATGCTCACTATCCAGCAGCGCTTCGATACGCTGATTAATGCGCGTTAGCAACTGTGCAGCATCAACGCCAAACGCAGTGATCCCAGCTAACAACTCCGGTCGGGCAGGCATTTCTGTAAAGCTAAAGCGGCGTCTTAATGCCAGGTCCATCTGAATGAGCGATTTATCAGCAGTATTCATCGTCCCAATCACATAAACATTTTGCGGTACTGAGAATGTTTGTTTCGAATAAGGGAGCATCAGCGACCGTTCATCATCAGCCCCTTGACGTTTGTCTGCCTCAAGAAGCGTAATTAGCTCACCAAATATACGCGCAATATTCCCGCGATTGATTTCGTCTATTAACAGTACATGTGGGAGATCCTGACTATCGACATTCTCCACTGGAGCCAACAACTGGGTCAATTTTTCACGATCAATCGTCGTATCCTGCAGTTCATAAAGGGTCATCTGAGATAACGACTTGATGAAAATTTGCTCTTTAGGAAGGCTTGGGGTGTATGTTCTTAGCCATTTCACAGAGCGCATCTGATGGTAATATTCGCGCTCATCATTGGGTAAATAGCTGTACTCACCCGTAATTTCGGCGATAGCACGGAACTTGTGATTTCCATCAGAAACGACGACTATATCGCCATTCTTAATAATATTTTTGAAGGTATTTACGGCAACTGCCATGTAGTTACTGGTGCCTTCCAATGACTGTTTTTCAGATGCAATCCGGGCTTTAACTGACTCATAGGTAGAGCAGTTACTAAAATCGATATCTTCTCCCCAACCTAGCAGGACATAATTATTTGCCAGGCAATCCTCATACACATCCTCTTCTCCGCCCATGGTATTACCCAAAGACATCTTCCAGATCCGCCGACCGTTGAGTGAGATAGATTGTGTTGCACTCCCCTGAACCTTAACCCTGGCATTCAGGCACAGCTGTTTAAAAATACCATCCACAACTTCGTAGCGAAGCATGCCCGATTTTTCATCAGTCGTCGCGCGAATCCCTTCGATAAAATCTTCATAGGAGAAGCTCTGGTGGAAGGTGGTAAACATAATGCGCTGCTTTTCTACCAACGCCTTATAGCGTTCTTTTACCAACTCCCGTAAGTCATTACCATGATGTTCCCGCGTGGTCTGTTGGTACCACGCATTATCGGCAATTTTGACCGCCATTTCGGTGGTGCTGTAGGTTTTACCCGTGCCTGGTGGCCCAAAGAGAATCTGGTTTAAGGGGTACATTGGAGATTGTTCCTTGTTTTGGTTGTCTCTTTTTATTCCGGGTTGGGTGCCTGAAGAGGGTTGGCCACCCAGCAAAGCCACCAGCGCCTGTAACCCTTCAATAGATTCAACATCTGCCGCAAAACCATATTGGGACGTACCATTATCTTTCGGGTAATGGCGGTAACTGGTGTTTTTTACTTTTTCCCAAAGGCAGTGGATACCCGCAATACGATCAATGTCCGCCTTTACGGCAAGAGTTTCTGGAGCAAGAACCAATGGGCTTTTGCTAACAACGCCGTCCGGACTGCGTTTGACGTACAGATACTTTCCATTCCCGAGCGCATGCTCGGATGCATAACTTGGCTCGAATTTTCCAGCCTCAAGCCGGTAACCCAATTCATTCAACGCCTGGTAAATCTCCAGAGAATTCAGCATTTCCTACACCACTCCTTGATGAAAAAGCGTTAAGCCCCTTTCAACATATCAAACACCACGCGGGCAAAACCCTTCGCCAGTTCAGGGTTAGAGAGGTATTGCACCATCATCTCCTGCTGGGCGTCGTTGCTGTCCATCACAGCATCATCAATGGCTTTCGGGAAATCGCCCAGCATCGCCTGCTCACGCGTGTTGTTGGCAATCTGCGTCATCACCGCCTGGTTTTCTGACAGCTTGTCGCGCACCGCGAAGGCATAATTGATCATGTCTTTATCGGTCAGATTATCGGTGACGAACAGCTCGTTCAGGCGCGCCAGGATATTCGACAGAAACTCTTCTTTCTTGTCCTTCGGCTTCGCCGTACCGACATCATTCCCCGGTGTGATTTTGTATTCTGCCGCATCTTCCTGCAGCTTTAGGTGCTGTTCGTGAAGCTTCGACAGGCGATAATGGCTCATCTCCACGTTGCTTAAATCAATCTCATCTTCTTCGATACGCTGCTCATGCAGCAACGGACGCAGATGGCGGGCAAACAGGCTTAGCTTTTCCAGGTTCTTGTCATCGTAATCGACGATTTGCGACATAAACTCGTAAAAGCGGACAAAGCTGCCGAGGTCTTTCTTGAAGATATCCAGCTTACTTTTTTCTTTCTCGCACTCTTTGAAGCTGTTTTCCGCATTGGTGATTAGCACAACATCGCCGGTCTTCTTGGTGCGTTCGAAGATCGCTTTGGCCTTTACATACTCGTCAATCGCCGAGGTATAGCGTTGTTTCCAGCGTTGCACCGCAGGTTTGCAGATATTACTAATGGCCGCGTTGGATTTGTTTTTGCTGAAGAACGCTTCGCAGAACTGCTCCACTTCGTTCCACAGGAAAATGCCGCTGGTACGCAGCTTTTCAAACAGTTCAAAGACCTGTTGCGGGTCGCTGACATCCGTCAATTCTGCGGTCTGGTAGTACGGCTGGAAAGCGCCCAAAATCTCGTCGGGCTCGTTCCAGAAATCGAGCACAAAGGTACCAGACTGCGCCTTTCCAGGATAGGTACGGTTCAGGCGAGACAACGTCTGTACGCACTCCACGCCGCCCAGCTTTTTATCCACATACATGGCGCACAGTTTAGGCTGGTCAAAACCGGTCTGAAATTTGTTGGCCACCAGCATCACCTGGTAGTCGTCGGTATCAAACGCTTTACGCATATCCCGGCCTTTAAGGCCTGGGTTCATATTGATTTCGGTGAACTTCTGATTAAGCAGCGCAAGGCTGTTGTGGTCATCTTCATGGAATTCCACTTCCCCGGAGAACGCCACCATTGCGCTGATCTTGTCGTACTTTTGCTCTGCGATGTATTTATCGAACGCCAGCTTGTAGCGCACCGCCGCCTTACGCGAACTGGTCACCACCATCGCTTTCGCCTGGCCGGCCAGCAAGTGCATTACATGCTTGCGGAAGTGCTCAACAATCACCTTCACCTTCTGCGACACGTTATGATCGTGCAGCGAGACCCACTGGTTCAGTTTGATCTTCGCTTTCTTGCTGTCCACTTCCCG
This sequence comes from Enterobacter sp. 186315, assembly GCF_053290175.1. Taxonomy (NCBI): domain Bacteria; kingdom Pseudomonadati; phylum Pseudomonadota; class Gammaproteobacteria; order Enterobacterales; family Enterobacteriaceae; genus Enterobacter; species Enterobacter sp. 186315. The sequence continues at coordinate 73,725 of NZ_JBPTTK010000017.1, forward strand.
GTCAGGATCGTCCAGCTTTTGCAGCAGCTTGTATGCCACCTTGTAGTTGGTGTAGTTCTTCAGCACATCGAGAATAAAACCTTCTTCGATGGCCTGGCGCATGGAGTAAACATGGAACGCTTCTGGCTTATTAGTTTTTGAAGCCGGTTCCAGTGGATTAGGACGACGGCCAAACAGCTCCAGCGTTTTGGCTTTCGGTGTGGCGGTAAAGGCGTAATAGTTGAGGTTGTTGCTGCCTTTACGCGCGGCGACAGTGGCATCCAGAATGTCTTCTGAAGACATCTCCACATCGTCATCCGCCTCTTCGGTCATCAGCACTTCTTTCAGCTGTCGCGCCGTAGAGCCGCTCTGCGAGGAGTGCGCTTCATCGGCAATCACCGCGTATTTGCGCTGTTTGAGGCTGATGCTGTTTTCAATCGCCTTCAGGACAAACGGGAAGGTCTGAATGGTGACGATAATAATCGGCTGCGAGTTTTCCAGCGCGAACGCAAGCTTGTCTGATTTAGAGCCGTCGCCTTCTTTGTTGTTGATCCGCCCGACCACGCCATCCTGATGTTCAAACTGATAGATAGTGTCCTGCAGCTGATCGTCAAGCACGGTGCGGTCCGTCACCACAATCACCGAGTGGAACTGCTTCTCGCCATTCTCATCGTACAGGCGGGAAAGCTGGTGGGCCGTCCAGGCGATAGAGTTCGATTTGCCTGACCCGGCGCTGTGCTGAATCAGGTATTTATTGCCGGTGCCTTCCACTGTGGCGGCAGTGATCAGTTTGTTCACCACGTCCCACTGGTGATAGCGTGGGAAAATCAGGCTCTCGCTTTTGTACTTCAGGCCAATGGCGTTTTCTTTTTCTACGATTTGCAGATGCACAAAACTGGCGAGAATTTTCAGCAGATTGTCCGGCAGTAGCACCTCATTCCACAGGTAGCTGGTGGCGTAGTCGTTGGCATCTTCCGGTATATCGTTTCCCGCACCGCCGTCATGGGTGCCTTTGTTAAACGGCAGGAAGAAGGTTTTATCGCCCTCAAGTTTGGTCGCCATAAACACTTCGTACTGGCTGACGGCAAAGTGCACCAGCGCGCCGCGTTTAAAAGTCAGTAGCGGCTCGGGTTTATTGGTGCTAGGGTCCTTCGGCAAACGCGTTTTCTTATATTGCATAATGGCGTTTTGCACCGTCTGCTTAAATTCAGACTTTAGTTCGAGCGTTGCTATCGGCAGGCCATTGACGAACAACACCAGGTCGATGCGCCATTTCTTTGCCTTAACGCCGGTTTCTTCAAACGCGGCGTTTGACGCATGCGGGCTGTAAATCAGCTCCGGCACAATGCGACAGATATTCTGTTTGTAGCGCGTCAGAGTTTCCGGATTGAGGTTATGTTCCGGCCTAAATTGGCACAGGGAAAAACGCGCATTATGGCTTTTGATGCCATGACGCAACACGCCGAGCGTGCCGTAGGTGCGCGAAAGCATATCGGTGGCGTTGATATCCGCTTTTTTCAGCTGCGCCACCAGCACATCAAGAAAATGACGTTCGGTATCCGAAGGATAAATTTTGGCAAACTTCTCCCATTCCTGCGGCTGCGTGGTCTGCACAAAGGCCAGTGTATCCTGCGAGTACAGTGCACGTTCGCGATCGTAGCCGTCGGTTTTTCCACGAATCCAACCTCGATCTTCCATCTGAGCGATCATTTCATCCTGGAAAATCAGCTCTTTGGTGCTGTCCATGCTCATGCGGTGGCCTCCTGTGGCTCCTCAACATCCTGTGTGTCCGGGGCAACCCAATCACGGACGTCGATTTTTCCGGTGACGGCGGCGGAGATAAGGGCGGTTCGGCGTTCTTGAAGTAAATCCATCCCTTCAAGAGCATTTCCAATTATACACTCATAAATATTACGCATATTATCAATATGATTATTGATTTCGACTTGTTCTTCGAAAGGAGGTATTAAAAGAATCCCCTCCTTAATATTATCCTGGCCTATATTAGGGTCTTTTCTTGTACCAGCCGCATCTATCATCCAAAAAGGCCGATAAAATTCATAATATTTATGTAAAAAATCTGGCAATATTCTTCCACACGGTAAAACACCACATACGGCTTGATTTATTGTAGATTCAAAGCGTAGGATAGCATGCTTGCCTATAGAACCCGCACCTCCATACATACCTAGCAGCACACTTCCCACCGGCAGAATCGAACATGCAGTATCATTTACTGCTTTTGATGTAATCCTAATTGGTGTGTCGAAAAGCTCACCATTATTTAAATCTGTAGTTCTAATCCATGGAATATGACCATCTTCATAATAAATTTCAAATTTAGAAGTCATTGGTGTTCCACCACTAGTAGTTCGACCGACCCACTTTAGCTTAGTTATTCCCCAATGCTCTGGCACTTCCCCCAACCATTCAACACCAGAATCTTTCATCGGCACATTAGGATTTAGCCCTTTGGTGACGGCATGGCTAATCACTGCCTGACACTTTTCTTTCAGAAGTTCAATCAGTTGCTGTTGCTTCTCGATCAGGTTATCGATTTTTGCGGTTTCGTGATCAAGGAAACATGCAATTGCATTACTCTCATCATCTGCCAATTCAGGGATAAGGATATTCTTCATTTCAGAAGAGTTTGTGCTCCAAAGGTCTGCAACAATGCCTTTACCATAGCGGTAAAACTCTTCCTGGAACGGATAACTGCGGAGTAAATGGTGTGCAAATTTAGGGTTTATTCTTTTAGGCTCCATTACAATGCTAATTAATGAAACAGACCCAATAAGTTGAGACACTCCCGAAGAGCCCTTCCTATCCGAACGGCTATTAATAACAAAATCATTTTTCAAAACCAGCTTACGATTATCCCCTGCATCTGTTTTAGCTGCAGTATCAATTTGGGGGACAATACCCTGCATAGTTACAGATAAAGGAGGATAGTCTTTATCACTAACTTTATCTCTTCTTTCCTCAAAAAATTGACCAAGCCGTTTAATATTCCAGTGAGAGGGTACCATCCCCAACCACTCAACCCCAGAATCCTTATATTCCGGATACGCCTTATACTTAGCCATCAGGAATGTACCTCCTGCAGCAGCTTCATAATCTCGGCGCTGACCGCATCCAGATCGGCATCAATTTCCTCCAGCGGGCGCGGCGGCTGATAGACGTAGAAATGGCGGTTAAACGGAATCTCGTAACCGACAATCCCCACTTCGTTATCTTTGGCATCGCGCTTATCTGCGTTGATCCAAGCGTCATTCACGTGCGGCAGAACTTCAGACTCGAAATAGTTTTCAATCAGGTCACTGGTGGACAATGCCGTGTTCAACGGCACGTTCTCGTTATCGCGTAACTCACCGTCTTGTTCAAACTCAACCACTTTGCCTTTATATTCAAACGCACCGTACAGCGGCTGAGCCGCTTCTTTCAGCACTTTTTTCACAACCGGCTCGGCATCCGGTTTTTTGGTGGTGATAGCGTCGATAAACTGCTTATTCTCTTTCGCATCCAGCTTCACGCCAGCCGTTTTGATAGCCCCTTTCAGGGTCGACTGGAACTGATTGAAGTCATTGCTCACCAGCGTTATACCACCCGCCTGCGCACCCAACGCTGTCTGAATCTGCTGTGCCTTTTCCATCAATCCGCGATGTGCCAGCCACAGTTTGCTGTCGAGCAGGTCTTTAATCTGTTTCTCTTTCAGCTCTGCAAATTCGGCTTTGATGATGGCGCGTGCTTCTGCTTCCAGTTCGGCGAAATCACCATAGGTTTCGTCCTGCCACTGGGGTGCGAACTCTTCATACAAACGCTCCATCGGCGCGCTAAACGGCTTCGGCGCAAAGCGCAGAGTCGCAATGGCTTCATCTGTCACCTGAGCAGATAACCGCAGCGGACGCTCAATGGTCAGGCGGCGATAGCCAAAGTCGGTGCTGTTAAAGATTTTGCTGGCAAAGGTTTTCGGCGCTTCGGTTTTGGCGGTGGCAGGTTGGCGGCCACGGTTAGACTTTTGCTCGGCGGCTTTTTCCAGACCCAGTTCTTCCAGGGTTGTGGCATCCACCACCTTAAAATCACCGAAGGTCTGCGTAATCAATTTGATATCGTCATCACCCATCAGGTTACGCTTGGAACCCAGCGATTTACGCATTTTGCCGCACAGGTTGGTGCCATCAATCAGCTGTACTTTACCTTTACGCCCAGGCGCTTTTTTGTTGGAGAGGATCCAGACATAGGTGGCAATGCCGGTGTTGTAAAACATATCCGTTGGCAGCGCGACAATGCCTTCCAGCAAATCGGCTTCCAGAATGTAGCGACGGATTTCGCTCTCACCACTGCCCGCCCCGCCGGTAAACAGTGGTGAACCGTTAAGGATAATCCCGATACGCCCGCCGTTGCTCACGGAGCCATCCATATTGTGGCTGTCGCGCATTTTGCTGATCAGGTGCATCAGGAACAGCAGCGAGCCATCGGATACACGCGGCAGGCCCGGGCCGAATCGACCGTTAAAGCCTTTCTGCATATGTTCGTCGTTAATCTCGCCCTCAATCTTTTTCCAGTCCACGCCAAACGGTGGGTTAGAGAGCATGTAGTCGAACTGGTCCAGCGGCAGCTGGTCGTTAGAGAGGGTGTTACCCAGCTTAATGCGGCTGACGTCCTGACCTTTGATCAGCATGTCGGCTTTACAGATAGCGTAGGATTCCGGGTTCAGTTCCTGGCCAAAAGCACGCATGACGGCTTTAGGGTTCAGCTCGTGCACATATTCCATGCCAGCAGAGAGGAAACCGCCGGTTCCGGCCGTCGGGTCGTAAATGGTGCGGATGATACCGGGCTGCGTCAGGGCTTCATCATCTTCCATAAACACCAGCGAGGTGGTCAGACGCACGATATCGCGTGGGGTAAAGTGCTCACCGGCGGTCTCGTTGGAGCTTTCCGCAAAACGACGGATAAGTTCTTCAAACACCAGGCCCATTTCATAGTTGGAAATTGCTTTCGGGCTGAGATCGGTGGTAGCGAATTTCTTCACCACTTTGAACAGCAGATTGGCGTCTTCCAGCAGTCCGACAAACTCGCTGAATTTGAAGTGTTCGAAGATTTCACGTGCGTCCGGGGAGAACGCCTGTACGTAGCTTTCCAGGTTGGCTTTGATGTCGTTCTGCCCCATCTTGCCCAGATCCATCTTCGAGGTATTGAAGAAGGAGAGCCCGCTGGCGCGCAGCAGAAACTTCTCTTTGGCATCTTCCGGCAGTGTGCTGGTTTTTAATTCATCATATTTCGCCACAACCGCGTCTTTAGTCTCTGCCAATACACATTCAAGACGGCGCAGCAGCGTAAAGGGAAGGATCACGCGCCCGTACTGAGACTGTTTAAAATCACCGCGCAGCAAATCAGCCACCGACCAGATAAACGCAGCCGTTTGAGAAAAGTTAGTGTTAGTCATGAAGCCCTCGGAAGAGATTGCAGCCATCGAGCAAAATGCTCAGGCAAAATTCAATTTTGGAATGCAGTGCGCAAAATAATACCCGCTACGAAGACTATCGCAAACGATACAGGACAAAGAAATGAACGGTGGCCAGAATGAGCGTATTACCCACGGCCTATACTCCTCGATTACAGGTTAGAATGGCTCAAAACCCCATTTCTGATGACCAGGCTGGGCACCAGAACACGCTTGTAAATGGAGCCATCGTCATGCCAACTGATTATGCCTACGAACGGGCCCGCCAGGCTAAGCGCAGAGCACTACGCTCCTGCTCTCGATGGATGCAAGGCTGCGAAAATTTGCAAAGCCCTGTCCCTGCAGAAAGAATCAGAGGGATTCTTGCCCTGAATGAAATAACGCTGACCACTTTCGCCAGAGCGATGAACATGAGTCTTTCGGCCTGCCATTATCTGGTGTACGGCAGCTCGCGGATCACGCCAGAAACCGCCGTTCGGCTCAGCTATGTATTAGGCGGAACGCCCGAGCACTGGTTGAAAATGCAAAATGATTACGAATTACTGCAGATCAAAGTGGATAAACGCTCACTGTCACGTCTGGTCGTAACGATGTTTAATTCCAATAAATCATATAGTTGAAAGTAAATTACTGAGCGAGAACAAGCGGATCATTTTCCAAAATGATCATCAAAACCCACTGAAAAAACCAATACAAAAAATGATCCCCACCTGCCAGCCCTTGCTGTGACTGGCTTTAACTGTAGTGATCACGTTTCACCGGATGTGAAAAACGCGACCGGATACGTTTTTTTACGAATGATCTGGGCGATTGTATTAGTCAGCACCTTAACTACTGTAATTCGCTATATCGCCAGCGATAACCGGCATTGGTTTCCCGTTTACCTTTGCAGACAAGGCAAATTTTAGAAGCAGATGCGCCTGGTGTTGCCGCTGCCGCAATTGGTACGGTATCAAACAGGATTTCCGTACCATCAGGATCTATCCGGATCACCGGTCTACTCTTTGTTTTTACTTTTCGAACTTCGACGACCACCAGCGTTTTCCCTGCAGCAATTTCTTCTGGCGTGGCATAACGTGCACCATACCCACCAGCAGAGCGCCTTTTACCATTGGCCACCATTGAGAACTTGCCATTTGATACGCCTAAAGCGCGGTTAGCATCAGCCACTAAAGGCCAGTATTGTTGATACCCGTCACTGAGCCGGATAGTGATTAGCGGCCTGCCCCAGGCCTCATTCACTTTCGCCATACGACTCGCCGCCCATTCCGGATCAGAATGATATTTATCACGCATCGTAGCTTCGCGCCGGGCTAATACTGCGGCAGTCATTGAAGACTGTAGTGTTTCACCCATGCGCTCGCGTTCACCTTCACGCTGCCAGCGGAGTGCTTGAGCTGCCGTCAGCTTATCTGCATGGCCATTAGCCTGCCGCTTCACCAAACCAGCCTGATTACGCTCTATCCATGTGGGATCAATACTTCGCAGCATCATGGCTTGCTCTTTGGCATGGTTATACATTTCTGATGTTACGCCATCAGTTATATCCTGCCGACCACTCCCCTTTTTACCGCGTTTATCCAACATCATGGCATAGACAGCCTGCCAGGCGGGTGCTGTCTCTTTCCAGCGAGCATAGAGACGATGAGCGGTATAATGGTGCCAGGCAGTCAGGCGAACAGTTAAAGCCTCCAGATAAAGCCGGTTATGATGGCGGAAAATAGCTCGCTGGATTATGTGATGGTCTTCGCCGTAGCAATTTGATGCAACAGGATGAACTTGTGCCCACCAGATAAGATGTTTGTAGAGCTGACGCGGGTTCATCGCATCAGTTTGAGGGTTATAACTCATTTTGTGCTCAACGCTGTTCTCCGATCGCATAGCCCTGCTGATATGCGTCCAGATATGCCCCGCCGTTATACTGAATCCAGTCTGGTGCGGCCTTTTTACGCTGGTGGCCATCATTACCGCCGATAGCACAGGTCATATAGAGCTCGCCTGCTGTTTTGTTGAATTCCTGGAGGGTGACGGTTACGCCACGGGGGATCGCGTTCTCAGTCAGCGTGCGGGCAATGCCTTCGCATTCCGGCATCGATATTGCCGGTGTGGTGTTTGTTGGCTTAGGCTTCGGTGTGGGCTTTGGCTCATCCATGCCGGTGTAGCCGTTCATTACCGCCCAGTACAGGCTATAACTCATCATTCCCGCGAATCGGGAGCCGCGAGAATCGCCTTTGAAATGGCTGTCAGACCAGCCTTGAGAGAGCGTATTCGCCTTGCCCTGGAGCGCGGCGTAACCCAGCGTGTCAAATGTCTTACCCTGCTCGCAAAATGCCACCAGCGCGGCGCTGTACGTTTTCGGGTCGGCCTTGTATTCCGGGTATTGCGCCAGCTCAGTGAGCGCCTGCGCGTTGATTGGCTTAGAACAGTCTTTGTGTTCGCCCAAGGTGGCCGCGTGCGCTGCCGGGGTGAGAACGGCCACCAGCGCGGTGGCAATGAGTAAACGTTTCATCGAGGTTCCTCAGCGCGGCGCGTAGCCAACATCAGCAGGGCTTTACGCAGCAGCTCCAGCGCATCCATCATCAAATAACATTCACGATCATCGACTGCGCTATTACGCACATCTGAGAAGGGGATCCGCTTAACGAGCTGCGCCAGCGCCATCATGTGTTCTTTCGGTAATACCAGCTCAACGGTCGGGAAATCGCGGGCTTGCTTCTCTGCCCGGTAGGTATCGCGCTGATCGCACGCAAACGCGTACATTTCTGCGATGCCGGAGCCAGAGTACAGCGAGCTTTCCCGTGTGCCGTCCTGGGTATGCAGGCGCAACAGCACATTGGTAGCAGATTGCGCGATAGAGAAATCATGCCCAGCGTCAACGTGGTGTTTGATGCTGGCACGGATCAAATCTAAATGCTCCTGGTTCTGTTTCATTGCTGCTATCTCCATTTCGATATCCCTTTTATTTCCCAAACATGCGCCGCTGCAGGCGTTTGAAGATACTTTCTTTGCTGTATTCTTCCTGGAGAGCTTTAAACCCTTCCTCGTCGTGCTCAGCGATGATTCTGGCGGCTTTTTCATCCAGTTCTGCGCTGATAGCCTGACTCTCTTTTAGCATGCCGGACGTCGTATTGTTGAAACTACTTGTGGCCTTTTCCATAGCCTGATCAGCTCGTTCGCGCTGTTCTTCTTTCGTCGGAGCGCTTCGGATCCATTCGTTCTCTTTTTCAATCCGGGCAAAGATGGCTAATTGCTCTGCGTCCACTAAACGGTATCCCTTAAACCCAGGTTCCCAGTGGCAAGCAAGCGGGTAATCATTGATAAACATGACAGGCTTTCCGCCCATACGGCGTAAACTTTCACGGCGCATTTCCAGCTTTTCAGACGACGGACTGAATTGTAGGCGAGGGAATACAGGTGAGATACCAGCATCAGCGGCAAGGCTTGCGGCAACCTTCTTTTTGTTCTGATAAAGCTCATCAATAACGACAATCACCGGTTCGTTACTGCTTCTGAGTGTCTCCACGAGCTCGCTATACATCAGATCTTTCATATTTCACTGCCTCTCAGAGATTCGTCCAGGACTTGCCACGTTTTTTTAGCGCCAGGTGTGCCATGTAGACCAGCACAAGCACCACGCCAACCAGCAGTGCCATTTGCCACATATAGGCATAGTTCAGGCTCATCGCGTAGTCGGTATCACGGGGGATAAGCCGCTGCATATATGCAACCTTCTGCGCATCGCCTGACTCTGTGCTATCTGAAAGCAACCAGATAGCCAGCTTATCCATAGCTACCAGGCTGAAAGGCGCAGCCGTGAAGCAGCAACCCATGATCACTGTGCTAATGCCGCTTTTTGTGATGAAGCCCCACCCTTTACCGTGCGCCCACGGCAGCACCTTCCAAAGGATTAGAACAGCAGGCAAAACAAAAAAGAAAATGACGCGCCAGGGGATCAGGTGCATGGTTACACTCCAAAATATTAATGAATTCCTGCCAGCGAACCGCCAGGCGCTCTTTATCCAGCTCCCACACCAGCGGCGTGATCACCTTCCCTTCGTATTCTTCCCACTCAATGCCCGGCGCAAAGTGCACTGTCATAGTTTCGGGATTGATGCCCATCTGCTTACGGTCAAACAACGTATGGAACGTTGGCGACATCAGGATCCCATTACTGGCGTTGTAGCAACCATGAATAGCGTCCTCAATATGCGCAGCATGAAGATGCCCATTCAGCTTTTTGTCGGTTATGGCGCAACGGTCGCCAAAATTATGCAAAACAAAGGCTCTGAATTGTTTTTGAACACGCGGGTCGCGCTGTGTGGTCGTAATCTGTTTGCTTTTGCCCACCAGCTCGATATCAGCCGCTGTAAGAAGCGGTAAAAGCTTAGGGGTAGTTACGGTCGGTTTTGTTGGGATAGTCGTTTCTGATGGCGTTTGTGCGGCCTGCGGGCGCGTTTCCTTCTCATCCTGGCGCATCGCCAAAAACTCATCAACAGGTGGCTTTGGCATGTGCGGATTCTGGCGCAGGCGTTCGTCCAAAAAGTCTTTGAAAATCTCAATCAGCTCAGCAGGAATGTGCATCATGACGGCAGGAAGCTGACTTATCGCTTCTACGCGTTTACGACGCTCCATCGCCTCAACATCCGGGCGTAAAGATTCATTTTCAGCGCTACGGTTGTGCAGACTATTGGAATTACGGATAAGCGCTAACCATTCCGTTCTGGCCATCTGCTCTTTGGCACGGAGTTCTTCTTCTGTGAGCTCAACTACAACCTGCTCCGGCGTAACGATTTCGGGCTTAAGAGTGATGTTTTCCGGCTCAGGCTTAACTTTTTCGATGATCGGTTTTACAACTTCGGCTTTTGGCTCAGCTTTTACAACCGGCATCAGCCCTTCCATGTAGGTTGCCAGAACACTAAATTTCGTCTGACCAGAGAGCAAAGCCATCGCAATGCGGGTGCGCTCATGTTTGAAGTTTCTGCCGACGAGACGAGTTAAATAGGTGCGAAGGATATCGCCGTTTGGCTGGTTAAAATTACGGTTATAGAGGGCAAATTCAGGCTTGTTAGCCAGCCCTTTTGCCGTAATAAACAGCATGTTTTCCAATCCAGGATAAACAATATTCACCTTTGCATTCTTAGGCAAAATGAGCTGAATGCGTCCTTCTATCTGCCGATCGACAACAAGCGGCAAATCAAATTCGCGGCAACCCATAACCAGCTCACGGGCAATATCGACAACCTTAATCTTTTTCTTTCCACCCTCTGATTTTTGGTTCTTTCTGGCGATCATGTACGAGCGAACCTCATTTCCGCCAGGGAATGCGAAATAAGCACCATACGCGGGTTTTTCGGGGTTGCCAGCAATCATCAACGCGATGCGCTCAATAGCCATGCTATCGGGAATGACGTAAGTGCTTTCACGCGCAATGAAACGGAAATTATGTTTACTGCCATCGTCGAGGGTTTTGGTGATGTTACAAGCTTCACCGACGCTCATCCCTTTAACAGTTTGGGTGCGCAAAGCACGAGTTGTTGGGAAGCCCGGATGAGCTGCAAAGAATTCACCCAGTACGCGATAAGCTATCTTTTTTTCGCTGCCTGGAGTGCTATATATAACGCCATATTCTAAAGTCATTTCGTTCACATCCACTTAACTAGATCACTAACGACGCGCTATACGTGGCTCTATTTGGGGATGCGCCCCATCGCTTAAAAATGGTTAAAGATTGATATCGATCGGCACGCTTCGAAAAAGGCGGTATTGTTCGTCGTTAACGAAAACAGGATATTGTGTATATGCCAGCGCGGTGATCGCAGCTTCGCACAAATCTTTATCACCGGATTCAGGCCAGGCGCTAACGAAACGAGCGTTACGGTCAAGATTGAGGCGCAGGGAGCACGTCTTGCCTTTGAAGCTGTACATGCCAGAGAACGCGCCTTTTACGGCCTGCTGAAAGCCTTCAACCCAATGCTGGTTCTGATTGTTGGCAGTAGTCACTTTCATAGATTCGGCGCGGGAGACGTTATTGCCATTCGTTGAACAGCCAGCCAGCATCACGCAGGCAAGTGCGAGGGGGATTAATACCTTCATTGCGCGTTTTCCACAAACTCAATACGATGCAACGACGACAGCGCAAAGCCACCGCGCTGGGCATAGGTAAAAGCCATTCCAAAGGCCGTTAACGATTCCTCAAGCGAGGTATTATTGAGGGCTTTTGCCAGCAGCTTTCCGGCTTTAGCTGTAGTCATGTGTTATCTCGAATATCTGAGTTTTGCGATTTCAGCTGGATGATGGAATAACGAGTCTGTTATCTGGTTTAATCTTTTTGGTATTGAATTTCTGCTATTGAGAATTCATCGATAAAAGGCCCAATCAAGAACGTAGGCTGGCAGTAAAATTAATCAGGAAATTATTTTTAGTAGCAGGTGCCGCCAGCATGGTGGCTGCCCTTTCCGCCATGTGGATGGGTGCCAGCAGGGCAAGCATTCGCCGCTCCAGTGAATGCAGCAGCCGCCAGAACGGTAATCAGGATAACTTTTTTCATTTATCGCTATCTCATTTTTTAGGAGATTCTCCGGCACTGCGGAGAATGACATTTATCTGCCTTGCAGAGTGGTTTCGTACAACAAAGCTGCGCAAATTTACGGCTGCTTTTGCCCAGCAGCAACTGAAAAAAGATACTCATTGAGAAAAAAGTACGGAACCCTGAGAAAGCAAAACCCTTTAGCTATTCGTGCTTTGAAAAGTTGTTTCAAAATCGACACAGCGTTAACAAACGTGGGCGGAAATGCCTCAACGTCCTTAAATCAATCTGCTCGTTGCTAAACGATTTCCAACTAGCCGCGCGCGCCACGCACCTACTATGCGTAAATGGTACAATATCGAGCCCCTCTTGTGAGCATTATCAGGTCGAACTAGAATGTAGGCATCAACTATGAGACGCTACCCATGACAAAGAAAACGGCACATCCAATCGTCACGAAGACGCAGCTTTTCCGCACCGTTGCCAGCTCGACAGCAATTGAAACCGGCGTTTCTGTGGAGAAAATCGAGCAGCAGCTCAAGCGCTTTCAGGCACAAGCTAAAGCTGTTGGTTTGGCTCGCTAATGAGGAAGAATATCGTTAACGAGCCGGATCATGGGTGCAAAGTTGCCCGATGCTCCAGCCTGAATCGCCTTGAAGTAAAATGCTTTATGCTCATCCCATAAGCTGTAATCCAGTACCCCAACACCCGCCTGAACCGCCAGTACATCAAAAAGTAAGCGCGACAAACGCCCGTTACCTTCCCGAAAGGGGTGGATCAAAATAAATTCCACGTGGCATTCCGCTAAAAACCAGCCAACTCGGCGCGAGACAATGTTTTCAATTCCGTGAAGCGGGAAAGGTATTGTTTTTCAAAGCCTGCGATCAGCAGCGGGATCCTGTCCGCAGCAGCAAACTGAAATCCATCTTTTGCAAGGTTAGCGTTACGGAGCTTTCCGGCCCAGTCGTATACATTACCTAACCATTTTCGGTGCCACTCGCGTATATACTCAAAACTCAACGTTGCAGGTAACTGATGGCTGATGAATAGCTGCTCATACAACATGAGCAGTAGCCCTGACTCCAACGCATCCATTTCAGCGGCATCGATAATCTCCAGCTTGTTCGCTAGAACTAAATCACCTGAACCGGGCTGATAACGTTCTTCTGCTGAATTAAGCTCATATTTTGACAAGCATTACCTCCGTCCGAACAAGTTCACTACATTGTGTTCCTGCTGTCGTTGATAGTTGTTGACCCGGTCTTCCCAAACCTCAAGCGCCCTGCGTTTCTCAGACAGATAATCATAACGGTCATAGTGTTTTGAGCTGACATCGTTCAAAGCGTGATTCTGGATACGGTCGCGGATCTCTTTGCTAATTCCCGCTTCCCCCATCAGAGTCTTACACGTGCGGCGCAAATCGCGGGCGGTGAAGACCTTAAACTCAGGGTTGAACGCGCGGAAATACATGATGGAACGCGCCAGACTATCAGTACGTACCGGCCGCTCGCCGTTGGTCGACAGAGGAAAAATATAGGGGCTGTTGCTTTCCTTAGTCAGCTCTTTCACCGAGGCTAATTCCTGTAATGCCGATTCAGTCAGCGGGATCAAATGTTCGCGCTTATTTTTCGACACATCTGCGATGACCAGAAGTGTTTTCTGCTGCCAGTCGATCGCACTCCATTGGCTGGCAATCATTTCGAATGGACGCTGCCCACCAGCATATACGCAGAAGCGAATCAGATGTTGCATAAGTGGTCCAACGTTGGTCGCCTGTGCGAACTGCTCCATGACAAAGCGCAGCTCTTCAAGCGTTAACCATGTATCACCTACTTTCTCCGCCGAAGACTGCTTCGGTATGGCTGAAACCGGATTCACTTCAAGACCGAACGTGATACCCACGCTGGTATTCATCGGATCGTTATCGGCTTTCAGGCCGTAGTTAAATGCCGCCATCAGGTAGGAACGAATTCGGTTTGCGTGGACCACCGCATCACGCTGGATAATGCCTGAGAGGATGGTTTTGATCTGCAGAGGAGTTACATCCTTCGCTTTGGTTTCTCGAGGGATAACCGTGTAGCACTCTTTTTCAAGACGCTTCAGTACATCGGCCCAGGTCCGCTTATTGTCGAGCTTCATCTTGTTAACGTAGCCATGCACCAGTTCTTCAAACGATCCTTGAGAACGGTGAAGTTGCATGATGTGCTGCTCGGCCAGACGTTGTTGCTCAAGCTCTTGCTGCGGATCTTTGCCCTCAATAAGCCAAGCACCATACTTTTTCGCCAGCTCATTGGCCGTCACCAGTTTCATCTCAGACCAGATACCCAACTGGATAAACTTCTCTTTCTTGCCTTTATCAACGTAATAGCGAAAGTAAAAAATCTTACTGCCTGAAGGTTGCACTTTTACGCCAAGCCGCCCTGCGCCGCGTTGGCCGCTATTACTCCACTCATAGTAGGACGTGCTTTTAGGCTTGAGCCCGCGTATTGCCGTATCCGTTAAATGCGTTGCCACGTCATCACCTGTTCATTTTCGCTTACCTGACCCAATCAAATTTTGGGTCAGGTAATGGGTCAGGTAACGATATTACTGCCGTGAACATTTAGGAACAAATCAAAACGATGACAAAGCCACAACACCATGATTTAAAGCAATTTTAAATACAAACCAGAACAAATCAGAAAGTTTGAGAAAAAAGGTATTCTATGACTCATAATCGCCTGGTCGCTGGTTCAACATATCCTGTTTCCAGGAGGCAGCTGGTGTTACGTTGCTGTCCATGCCAGGACCAAAACTCACAGGGTCACCAAAACGCTGGCGACCCCGATCGTAAAACTCAGTGAATTTTACAACTGCGTTTTATTGTAATTTGGCGAACGAGGGCCATACAGCAGACCCCCGTTTAAGCCTGCGCTGAACATTCGTGCGCCAGTCACCTCTGCAATATCATGAGCTTTATCAGTGGCTGAATGTGCAATTTGCGTGATCGCAGCCGTCAGCAAAATGCCGATCAATCCTCCGCCATTATTACTCTGACCCTCATTGGTCGATGCCGTTGCCCCGCCGGTCCATAACGCTTTACCCGTACGAGAATCCACCAGACGCGCAGTTGCTGTCACGCGCGTATCGCTACTCAGAACCTGATAAGAGGTACCGTAATCGCTAATTGAGATATACATCACGGCATCTGCACCAAAGGTCTCGTGCAATTTTTTAAGCGGGATGGCGCTGATATCATCCGGGTTAGTCACGCCATTCTGTTTGAATGTTTCGCTGACAACCGCAACCGGAAATACATAGTACCCCGACTCCGCCAGCGGCATCGTAACCACGCTGAGCAAACTGTTGCTGGCATTGACATCCGGTGACTGGTTTTTAGGTGGCAACACCAGAATGCTGCGCGGCTTGCTCTCCCGGAACGCTGAATAGTCCGTTGATTTATTATTCGCGGTAGTACAACCCGTAATTAAAAGCGCCAGAGCCAGAGAAAATAATCCTTTCATGTTATTGTCCTTTTATTTTCTTAGCCGTCAGGAAGTTGATATAAGACTCAGACTCCGGATACTGACTTTTTTCCGCATTAAACTCCGCCATAGCCAAATCTGCATTTCCGGTATTACCGTAAAGCATTCCCAGCTGAGCATGAACTCCCGGTGGAACGGGCTTATTATTTGCCTTCGACTGTTCAACCAACTTCTGCAACGTCGCGATTTGTTCCTGCGGGCTGGTTTTATTGGTATAGAATTCATAAAGTGAATCCTGATAGCCATTCCAGCTATACATTTTTTGTGGCGCGTTTGCAGCACATCCGGTCAGTATTAATATCGCTATACTAAGCATTACCTTATTCATTTTTAATTCCTTTTAATGCGTATTTCCTGGATTCCATGTGCCATTTCCAATGGCAGCAACCAGATTATTTACGGACTCCCGGATGGCCAGATCCAATACTTTGCCGTTTAACGTGGAGTCGTAGCTGGCGGTACCGCCGAAGCCAAGAATTTCGCGATTAGACAGCGTGTATTCCCCGGCGCCTTGAGTAGTGAACACCACTTCGGACGTTTTGACATTGACGACGACAAGGGCAACTTTGGCATAGGCAACCTGCGATTTTCCTCGGTCTAAAATACCAAACAGTGCTCTGTCGCCGGTTTCTTGACGACCAAATTCGGTGACATTGCCGGTAATAACATAGGTCGCACCTTTCAGTGACTGGTCTTTACCACTGATAGTCGCTTCAGTCTTAATCTCATCCATATTGGATCGATCCAAAACATTAAAGCGGCCTGTTTGCTGGAGATGGGTAACCAAAATTGTTTTTGACTGATTACCCAGTCGATCCACGCCATCTGAAAATATGCCATTCATATAGCTGGAACGGTTATCAAATTTCCCAACCGCTATAAGGCTACGCTGCCCCTGCCAGACCGTTTGCGCTGTTTCAACTTTAGCGACGTCAACAGAGCGAGAAGATTCCGTAGCACAGCCGACCAGAAGTAAAATGGTTAAGCTTAGAGAGCCTGTTACTATCCTTTTAATCATGTAGATTATTCCTTTAAACATTAACTAGACGAATATTCGTCTATTCATTAATTGCTGTGATGTTACAGTGTGAGTTTTTTGCGAATTAGTGTTAGTCGATGAGTTGTATTAGGTGAAACCTCCTCATGGTGTAATTATAGGGTGTAAAAGATTATATGGAACTGGAGACATTTAAATTTCGGACAATGCGCCAGAATAAATACCTAGTTTCAAAGAAGAAAAACATTCTTTCCTAATAAAAAAATAAAACAATAGCCTTAAACAATACTTAGCCTGCTAGTAATTTAGAAACCAACGTTTCACTAAGTTCGTCAACATTTTCCAACTTGATAAGCTTATTGACAATGGCTAATGGCTTTTACCGTTCTTATTTTTCTCAATGGTTTTTTCGAATTTGCCTGTAGAAGTAGCATCAGGGAAACTTTTCTCTAACGCATTTTTGCCCGCCAGCCCCGGACATTCTCGCTGATATCGTTGCGAACGAGCTGACCTTTGCTACTAAGGGCTGACGGGTAAAAAGAAGATCCCAACACAGAGGCCGGGATCTTCAGTTCAGGCAAGATCATTTATCGGGATCGACTGGTGGTTTTTTACGGGCGTTATATTCATCTATTATAGATAATACCCATGATCCAAGCCCTGCAGCAATACCAGCCACACCACTCATTTTGGCCAAATAGATAAATCCCTTCATGCCGAAATCAAAACCGTCCATATTTATCAGCATAACAACAACGTCAATAATAAGACCTAAAGAAAAGAAACATACCCAGCAATAAAATACAGTTAGGATAAGGTTAAAAAATGATGATTTCTTTTTCATTGATTATTCCTTTTCCATACTATCTTTCATTTTCTTATTGAAATACTCGAAGGTAAATGAACCACCAATTTCTCCAATGAAACCAGCAGAATTACCCGCATAGGGAGCAAGCAGGTCTGGCGCATACTTTCCAAAGTACCCCCCAGCCATCGACCCCGCAATAGCACCACCCTGACCAGTCAGGCTCGGCCCATCAGTCATAAATGCGCCTCCCATATTAATAAGAGTATTCCCTTTGATATTATAACCCGGAGCCAGATAACCAGCACCCGCCGCGACGGCTGCGCTGTAGTAACTAAACTCACTGCCTGGCGACATACTCATGTACTGGAAAGCCGAATTCGCGCCACCACCAATAATCGCCCCGGTAATACCTTTACCCACTGCGACTGTCGGTCCGAGATAAATGGCTCCAGCCATAAATACACCGTCCTGATAACCATCCACTATCGCCTTAGTGATATTTGCACCGTCTGGTAAATCGCCCTTCGCCAGTTTATCCAGGCCCGCCTGAGTTTCTTCCGATGTCAGACCATTGGCTGCCGCATTTATTATCGCGGCAAGCTATGTCATTTTTCCATGAGGGTAGCACTCAAACTCTTATACAACGCCTTCATTTTCCTGATGTTTTCCTCGTCATAAGCCATAAGAACATCTGGTGAAAGAGAATGGTAAATAATAAATACTAAATATTTTTTCCCTTCTACGTTAACAAATCTCACATCTTTACTGAGATAACCACCATACTTTTTAGTTTCCACAGCATCACTTACCGTTTCAACATCACCAGGTGAAGATTGCCAGACCAAAAAACGTTCGAACAAATCATCCCACGCTGGCAACAATGCTTTATTGGTATAACCGTGGTATCCCATACCACTACCTAAATCAGCAGCCAGCCTGGCATATTCAGGAGGGTCCTCGATACGAATCAACGTATTGTGTTGATTCGGATATTTTACTGCCAACTCTGGTGTAAGATCGATATAACTAATATTAGTACTGTAAAAATCGAAAGGCTCAATGCGTAACGACTTATAAACGGAATGACAGCTAGTAAGTAAAAATGAAGCTAAAATTATCCCAATAATAAAAAAAATAGATTTTTTCATATTCAACAGCCTTATAAATATTTTTTGGTTATATATCGTACTACATTACTCACAAACTCAAAGTTCGCGATGGACGTAGCTGTTCCTTCATCCCGCTTATCCCTGACCTGTTTTTTCAGTGATTCGGTGGCCTGCTTCGCAGCTTCACATGCCTAATCGCCTGAGAGCGAGTTATTCTCAACCGCATTCCTCCTCGCCTGCGCGCCCGCAGCCGCGGAAGAGGTACCGTTACCCGCCAGCCCTCCGGCCATCCCTGCCGATATCGTTGCCAGCGTGCTGACCTTCTGCTTCTACTCCTCCTTCAGCTTCGCCAGGTCTTCCACATCTTGGTAAAGCATACCGGCTATCGCTTTCGCAGCATGTTCCCTTGTAGCTGCACCCGCTGCTACAATGGAATATGCATCGCCGCAACGTCTCTGCCCAGGCTCTTCATTCAGGATTTGGGATCTGACGGGGGGTCTTTACGGGCTTTTTGTTCATCTAGTTTGTTAAAAATAAACGCCGCAACAGTAATAGCAAATGATGCTATAGCTGCCATTCTTAAACCGCGTGGGACCTCACTCCAGCTATAAGCAAAATCACCAGTAGCCCATAGAGAAATGAGAGCAATAACTATTCTATAACCAATAGCTAATACTGATAAAAGCACCATTGAATATGTAAAAAGTAGAAAATATCTAATTTTTTTCATTGAGTTCATCTAGTTATCACCAAACTTCTTAATTAAATCTTTGGTTGCATCATTTCCATACTCAAAAATATATGCACCTCCAATATCGTAAGCAAAACCTGGCAGATCTTTACCAATAATTTTACCCACACCCATTGGCGCAAACGTCCCAAACGCACCACCGGCCAGTCCTCCAAGAGCGGCTCCTGCCTGTGATGCTCCATTTAAACCATCTGAGAACCATGCACCTCCCATACCAATTGCAATATTGGCCGGAATATATCTTCCAGGTGCTAACATGCCGCTAGCAAATGCGGCGGCGCTGCTCCGGTAATTCCAACTCTCATTTTCATTACCGGGTTTATTCAGATTTTCCCACTGAAAATATCCGTTAGCGCCCTCTGCGATCGCGCCCCCGGCCACAACTTTACCCACTGACGCCGCAGGCCCCAGATACCATGCTCCGGCAATCATCACACCGTCCTGATAACCATCCACTATCGCCTTAGTAATATTTGCACCGTCTGGTAAATCGCCCTTCGCCAGTTTATCCAGCCCCGCCTGAGTTTCTTCCGATGTCAGACCATTGGCTGCTGCATACTGATTCCAGGAGGCAGCCGCATTTACGTAGCTGTCCATGCCAGAACCAAAGCTCAGCGCATTATTCTCAACCGCATTCCTCCCCGCCTGCGCGCCCGCAGCCGCGGAAGAGGTGCCGTTACCCGCCAGCCCACCGGCCATCCCCGCCGATATCGTTGCCAGCGTGCTGATAAGCTGCCGATCGTCCTCTCCCAGGTCACTGGCTTCTTTGCCCGGGTACAGGGTCGCCATTATCCCATGCGCAGCAAGCTCACCTACTCCCGCGCCAGCAGCCCCCGCGGCTACACTGTTACCCTGCATCGCCGCAACGGCTCCGCCCAGGATCGCGTGGGCGAGGATGTTTACCT
>NZ_JBPTTK010000018.1:0-81486 GCF_053290175.1 Enterobacter sp. 186315
CCGTTGTTCCGTGTCAGTGGAGGCGCATTATAGGGAGTTCTTCGGCGGTGACAAGCATAAAATTCAAAAAACTTTTCGTTCGCTCAATTTTCAAACTTAACGCTTATTTTACTCGCGATTTGTCCGTTAATTGGGCGATTTCACGGGCAAAACCGGCGACCTGGTTCCAGTCGGTATACACCACTTCTTTATGTGTATCCGTTTCGCCCCCCGTCATTTTCATAATCAGACGGATCATAAAGCGGTCATACCAGCGATAACGCGGATAACGAAGCGCCCCGGCGAAGACGGCACAGAGATCCGGTTGCCACGGCGAGTTCAGCAAAAACTTGCGGGTGTAGCTGTTGGTCTGCGGCGTGCGCTTCTCCGCTTTACGGGCAACAAGGTTCACGGAATAGAAAGCGCCGGGCAGTGCATTCAACGTGGCGGTATGCTTTTTCACAAAGCGATCCAGCGCCGGATGGAAATGGCCGTAACGAATAGACGCCCCAATAACGACGCGATCGTAATCCTGCCAGGTTATCTCTTCGGTACGGTTCAGGTTGACCACGTCAGCGTAAATCCCCAGCTCTTTTAATTCAGAAGCCAGATAAGAGGCAATCTCGCGCGTTTGCCCGTCCCGTGTAGAGAATAGAATTAATGTTTTCACTAATGACTTCCTTATTCGCGCCAGAATGTTGGGGTAAAGAGCACCAGCAGGGTAAAGACCTCAAGACGACCAAACAGCATATTGGCAATTAAGATCCATTTTGCCACCGGATTCATGCTGGCAAAGTTATCCGCCACCACGCCCAGCCCAGGGCCGAGGTTGTTCAGCGTTGCTACGACGGACGCGAACGCGGAGAAATCATCCACCCCGGTCGCGATTATCGCCAGCATACTGACGATGAAGACCAGCGCGTAGGCAGAAAAGAAGCCCCACACTGCCTCAAGAATACGTTCCGGCAGCGCGCGGTTGCCAAGCTTAATACTGTAAACCGCGTTCGGGTGTACCAGACGCTTAAGCTCACGGTTGCCCTGTTTGAACAGCAGCAGGATACGGATCACCTTCAGGCCACCGCCCGTCGACCCGGCGCAGCCACCGATAAACGCAGAGCACAATAACAGCACCGGCAGGAACAGCGGCCAGCGCGCGATGCTGTCCGTGGTAAAGCCCGCAGTGGTCGCCATCGACACCACCTGGAAGAAGGCCTGATTTAAGGTGGTCAACGCGGAGTTGTAGACATCGTGGAACCACAGCACCAGCGTACAGATGACCACCAGCGTCAGCTGGACGCCGATAAACATGCGAAATTCCGGGTCGCGCCAGTACACCTTCAGGCTGCGTCCGCTCAGTAAAGAGAAGTGCAGGCCGTAGTTACAGCCGGAGATCAGCAGGAAGATCGCAATAATGGTGTTGATGGTCGGGCTGTCGAAATAGCCGACGCTGGCATCATGGGTTGAGAACCCGCCAATAGCGATAGTGGCAAAGCTGTGTCCGATAGCGTCGAACGCGGGCATTCCGGCGAACCACAGCGCCAGCGCGCAGGCGACCGTCAGCAGAACATAAATCAGCCACAGGGTTTTCGCCGTTTCGGCAATACGCGGGCGCATCTTGTTATCTTTCAGCGGGCCAGGCATTTCCGCGCGATAGAGCTGCATCCCCCCGACGCCCAGAATAGGCAGAATGGCGACGGCTAATACGATGATCCCCATACCGCCGAACCATTGCAGCATCTGCCGGTAAAAGAGGATGGCGTGCGGTAAAGAGTCAAGCCCCACCAGCGTGGTGGCCCCGGTGGTGGTTAAGCCAGAGAAGGATTCAAAAAAGGCGTCGGTGATGGTCAGGTTGGGCTGTTCGGAGAAGATAAAGGGTAGCGCACCCACGCTGCCCAGCACCGTCCAGAACAGCACCACAATCAAAAACCCTTCCCGGGACTTCAGCTCACCTTTCTCACGACGGTTTGGCCACCACAGCAGCGAACCGATGACCAGCGCCACAAAGAAAGTCTGGGTAAAGGCACGCCCCGCGCCGTCCCGGTAGATAAGCGCTACCAGTCCTGGGAGAATCATGGTCCCGGAGAAGAGTATGACCAGCAGTCCAACGATTCGGGTAATGGCACGAAAATGCATCTCTGCCGCTTCCTTTGGTATTCAAAAAGTGAGGTGGGGATTATTCTTCAATCGGCAGCAATTGCAACGAACCACGGCTAAAATCAGCCAGCTTTGCTGAAAAAGCAGCCACTTCTGCCTGAGGAAGCGCCACGCGCAGCTGCACCGTTGCCAGGTACTCACTGTGCGAAATCACGCCGTTAAACTGCTTCAGCAGGGTTTCAATACCCGACAGCTGGGCGTAATCGCATAACAAAGTATATTCGGTGAGCGGCGTTTTGCGGGTAGTGCTAAGCAGATTTAGCGCCTGCTGCACGCCGCCGCCATAGGCTTTGACCAGCCCGCCCGTACCCAGCAAAATGCCGCCGTAGTAGCGCACCACCACGGCGGTTATCTCTCCCACGCCGCTTCCCATTAACTGAGAAAGCATGGGTTTACCGGCCGTACCCGCCGGTTCACCGTCGTCAGAAAACCCCAGCTGCTGCGAGTCGTTCGGCGGCCCGGCAACCCAGGCGACACAGTGGTGGCGCGCGTCAGGGTGTTCGGCACGAACGGACTCAACGAAGGCTTTTGCCGCCTCTACGCCGTCGGTGTGTGCCAGCAGCGTAATAAAGCGGCTTTTCTTGATTTCCTCAACGAAGGTGACCGGTTCAGCCGGTATCAGCCAGCTTTCCATCAGGCCAGTTTCAGATCCCGCGTCATGTTCTCAACGCTGTTTTCGTGGATAAAGACGTTATCTTCGATGCGAATGCCGCCAAACGGCTTCAGGGCGTCGATTTTTTCCCAGTTGAAGTGTTTGCTGAACTGGCCTTCACGCCACGGCGCGAGCAGGGATTCAATAAAGTAGATGCCCGGTTCGATGGTCAGCACCATGCGCGGTTCAAGAATACGGGTGCAGCGGAGGTACGGATATTTAGACGGTGCGGCCAGATGCGTGCCGGTATCATCCTGCATAAAGCCAGCCACGTCATGCACCTGCAAGCCCAGCGGGTGGCCAATACCGTGCGGCATAAATGGCCCGGTCAGATCGTTTTCCACCATTGCTTCTTCGCTCATGTCTTTGACAATCTGATGCTTACGCAGCAGTTTGGCGATGCGCTGATGGAACTGGATGTGGTAATCCACGTAGCTTGTTCCCGCTTTCATGGTGCCGATCAGCGCCAGCTGCTCGTCGTTCACGTCTTTAATCAGCTGGGCAAAATCGGTATCCGCGTTGGCGGCCCAGGTGCGGGTCAGGTCAGCCGCATAGCCGTTGTACTCTGCCCCGGCGTCCAGCAGGAAGCTGCGCATTTCGGACGGAACATGGTGATCGAGTTTGGTGTAGTGCAGAACCGAGGCGTGTTCGTTGAGCGCCACGATATTGCTGTACGGCACGTCGGTATCACGGTGGCCGGTGGCGGTCAGGTACGCCTGGTTGATATCGAACTCGCTCATCCCGGACTGGAAGGCTTCATGCGCCGCGCGATGACCATTAACGGCGGTCTTCTGCGCTTCACGCATACAGTAAAGTTCATAGTCGGTTTTGTACGAGCGATAATAGTGCAGGTAATCCAGCACCCCTTTCGGGTTGAGTTTGTCCGCGGCAATGTCTAGCCCCAGCGCGCGCTCCGGCTGCGGGCCAATATAGGCAATGTTGCCGCGCGCAGCGGGCAGCTGGCTACCGATACCGTCGGCTTTTGGCAGCGCAATTACCTCGACTTCTTCGGTCCAGAAGGAGGTCGGCAGCGGCTCGACGTTGTGCCAGTAATCCACCGGCAGATAGAACCACAGTTTCGGCTTGTTCACGCCGTCCACCAGCAGCCAGCAGTTTGGAACCTGTGTCACTGGCACCCAGGCTTTGAACTGCGGGTTAACCTTAAACGGATAGGCATGGTCATCGAGGAAGGTATTCATCAGCTCGCCGGAGTGGATCAGCAGGGCATCCAGCTTAAAACGAGCCAGAACATCGCGGGTACGTTCCTGTAAGGTAACAATATGATTTTTATAGAGTGAAGCCAGTGAGTCCATTGTTCGTCCTTTCGTTTTTTTGCGCTCAAGTCTTCGCATCTTAGCACACCTGCCCCGGACTGCGTGATTTCCGCCGAGCGTGATCAATGCAGCAATTTCTTAATGAGTAATTTGCATTTTATTAACATAAATTCCACACTCCGTTTCATCTGGTATGACCAGATCCACTTGCTGGATTCAGGAGACTGACATGCTCTACAAAGGCGACACCCTGTACCTCAACTGGCTGGAAGATGGCATTGCCGAACTGGTGTTCGATGCCCCCGGCTCAGTGAATAAGCTTGATACCGCGACCGTGGCCAGCCTCGGCCATGCGCTGGACGTACTTGAAAAACAATCAGATTTAAAAGGGCTGCTGCTGCGTTCTGAAAAAGCGGCCTTTATTGTCGGCGCGGATATCACCGAATTCCTGTCGCTGTTCCTCGTGCCGGAAGAGCAGCTGAGCCAGTGGCTGCATTTCGCCAACAGCGTCTTTAACCGTCTGGAAGATCTGCCGGTGCCGACAATCTCCGCCGTGAACGGCTACGCGCTGGGCGGCGGATGCGAGTGCGTGCTGGCGACCGATTATCGTCTGGCAACGCCTGACCTGCGCATTGGCCTGCCGGAAACCAAGCTGGGCATCATGCCGGGCTTTGGCGGCTCCGTGCGTATGCCGCGTATGCTGGGTGCCGATAGCGCGCTGGAAATCATTGCTGCGGGTAAAGACGTGGGCGCTGAACAGGCGCTGAAGATTGGCCTGGTCGACGGCGTGGTGAAACCAGAAAAACTGGTCGAGGGCGCTATCGGCATTCTGCTCCAGGCGATTAATGGCGATCTCGACTGGAAAGCGAAGCGTCAGCCGAAGCTCGAACCGTTAAAGCTCAGCAAGATTGAAGCCACCATGAGCTTCACCATTGCCAAAGGCATGGTGATGCAGACGGCGGGCAAACACTATCCGGCACCGATCACCGCCGTGAAGACCATTGAAGCGGCAGCACGTCTGGGTCGCGACGACGCGCTGAAACTCGAAAATCAAAGCTTTGTCCCGCTGGCGCACACCAACGAAGCCCGCGCGCTGGTCGGCATTTTCCTCAACGATCAGTACGTAAAAGGCAAAGCGAAGCAGCTGACCAAAAACGTTGAAACGCCAAAACACGCGGCCGTGCTGGGCGCAGGCATTATGGGCGGCGGCATCGCCTACCAGTCTGCGTGGAAAGGCGTGCCGGTGGTGATGAAAGACATCAACGACAAATCCCTGACGCTGGGGATGAACGAAGCGGCCAAGCTGCTGAATAAACAGCTGGAGCGCGGGAAGATCGACGGCCTGAAGCTCGCGGGCGTGATCTCTACAATTCAGCCCACGCTGGAATACAGCGGTTTCGATCGCGTGGACGTGGTAGTTGAAGCCGTTGTTGAGAACCCGAAAGTTAAAAAAGCGGTGCTGGCGGAAACTGAAGACAAGGTGCGACCGGACACGGTGCTCGCCTCTAACACCTCAACCATTCCGATTAGCGAACTGGCCAGCGTGCTGAAGCGCCCGGAAAACTTCTGCGGGATGCACTTCTTTAACCCGGTACACCGTATGCCGCTGGTCGAAGTGATCCGTGGAGAGAAAACCTCTGACGCGACCATCGCCAAAGTGGTGGCGTGGGCGAGCAAGATGGGTAAAACGCCGATTGTGGTGAATGACTGCCCGGGCTTCTTCGTGAACCGCGTGCTGTTCCCCTACTTCGCCGGATTCAGCCAGCTGCTGCGCGACGGCGCGGACTTCCGCAAAATCGACAAAGTGATGGAAAAACAGTTCGGCTGGCCGATGGGCCCGGCGTATCTGCTGGACGTGGTCGGCATCGACACGGCGCATCACGCTCAGGCGGTAATGGCGGCGGGCTTCCCGCAGCGTATGCAGAAAGATTACCGCGACGCCATCGACGCGCTGTTTGAAGCGAACCGCTTCGGTCAGAAAAACGGTCTGGGCTTCTGGCGCTATAAAGAAGACAGCAAGGGCAAGCCGAAGAAAGAAGAAGACGCGGCGGTGGACGGCCTGTTAGCAGAGGTCAGCCAGGCAAAACGCGACTTTAGCGACGAAGAGATTATCGCCCGCATGATGATCCCGATGGTCAACGAAGTGGTGCGCTGCCTTGAAGAGTGCATTATCGCCAGCCCGGCAGAAGCCGACATGGCGCTGGTGTATGGCCTGGGCTTCCCTCCGTTCCACGGCGGCGCGTTCCGCTGGCTGGATACGCTCGGCAGTGCGAAATATCTTGATATGGCGCAGCAGTATCAGCACCTCGGCCCGCTCTACGACGTGCCGGAAGGTCTGCGCAGCAAAGCGCGCCATAACGAACCCTATTATCCAGCAGTTGAGCCAGCCCGTCCGGTTGGCGAGCTGAAAACGGCTTAAGGAGTCACAATGGAAAAGGTTGTCATTGTTGATGCGATTCGCACCCCGATGGGCCGTTCAAAGGGCGGTGCGTTCCGTAACGTCCGCGCGGAAGATCTCTCCGCCCACCTGATGCGTAGCCTGCTGTCGCGTAACCCGGCGCTGGATCCGACGGCGCTCGACGATATCTACTGGGGCTGCGTGCAGCAGACGCTGGAGCAGGGCTTTAACATCGCCCGTAACGCCGCGCTGCTGGCGGAGATCCCGCACTCCGTTCCGGCGGTGACCGTGAACCGTCTGTGCGGCTCGTCCATGCAGGCGCTGCACGACGCGGCCCGTATGATCATGACCGGCGATGCGCAGGCGTGCATGATTGGCGGCGTGGAGCATATGGGCCATGTGCCGATGAGCCACGGCGTCGATTTCCACCCTGGCATGAGCCGTAACGTGGCGAAAGCTGCTGGCATGATGGGGCTGACCGCCGAGATGCTCTCTCGTCTGCACGGTATCAGCCGTGAAATGCAGGACGCCTTTGCCGCGCGCTCTCACGCACGGGCCTGGGCCGCCACGCAGTCCGGCGCGTTTAAGAATGAAATTATCCCCACCGGCGGTCACGATGCCGACGGGGTGCTGAAACAGTTTAATTACGATGAAGTGATCCGCCCGGAAACCACGGTGGAAGCGCTTTCTACGCTGCGTCCGGCATTCGATCCGGTGACCGGCACGGTGACCGCAGGCACCTCTTCTGCCCTTTCCGACGGTGCAGCGGCGATGCTGGTGATGAGCGAAAGCCGCGCCCGCGAGCTGGGCCTGACGCCACGCGCCCGAATCCGCTCGATGGCCGTTGTCGGTTGCGACCCGTCGATTATGGGTTACGGCCCGGTACCGGCGTCGAAGCTGGCGCTAAAAAAGGCCGGGCTGACCGCCAGCGATATCGATCTGTTTGAGATGAACGAGGCCTTTGCCGCGCAGATCCTGCCGTGCATTAAAGATTTGGGGCTGATGGAGCAGATTGACGAGAAGATTAACCTCAACGGCGGCGCGATCGCGCTGGGGCACCCGCTGGGCTGTTCCGGGGCGCGTATCAGCACCACGCTGATTAACCTGATGGAACGCAAAGATGCCCAGTTTGGTCTGGCAACGATGTGTATCGGATTAGGTCAGGGGATCGCGACGGTATTTGAGAGAGTGTAAATCTGGAAAAGTATCGTAGGCCCGATAAGCATCGCGTCATCGGGCTGTTGCCGGGAGGCGCTGCGCTTTCCCGGCCTACGAAAGGTATCTCGCCGTAATCACGAAGAGAGACGTTTTAGTTGCCGTTTTTCCCGCCTGTCAGGGGCGGGTTTTTTATTTATATCTAGATAAACGCAAACGCATCGCCGAACAGACGGTCTTCACGCGCGCCGCGTTCATTGCAGAACAGGTCACGTGCAATCTTCGCCATCTCAAAACGTCCCGCAATATAGATATCGTGGTTCGCCAGCGTACCGTGATCCTGCAACACCGCCGTCAGCACCGTACCGTTACGCCCGCGCCAGCCCTCTTCCGGCTGCTCGACAACCGGCTCAATGCGCAGGTTCGGGTGATTGACGCTCAGCGCTTCCAGCTCGGAGAGATCGTACAGATGTTTCTCTTCGCGGCCGCCCCAGTAGATAGTGATGTCGCGGTTCGGGTTACGCGCCAGCGCGGTCAGCAGAATGGAACGCACGTAGGAGAAGCCGGTACCGCCCGCAATCAGGATCAGCGGACGCTCTTCGTCATCGCGCAGCCAGGCTTCACCGTGGGGGATATCGACCACGATTTCGCGCTCTTTCAGAATGCGATCCATCACCGCCATCGCGTACAGGTTGAGCTCAGACGCGCCGATGTGAAGCTCGATAAATTCTTGCTCGGCAGGCGTAGAGGCCATAGAGAAAGGACGCTTATCACGCTCATCCATCACGACCATCAGGTACTGACCAGCGCGGAAAGAGAACGCCGCTTCTGGCACTAAACGGACGCGATATACGGTGTCGGTGATGGCATCTACCGAGGTCACTTTACAGCTTAAGGTTGTCATTCGCTCTCTCTGTCGGGAAGTCTATAGGGCTTAACGGTGCTGTTCTGGCTTACCGTTACTCATTATGGCCAGATCGTCCCAGATCGCGTCAATACGCGCGGTCACGTCAGGATCTTTTTTGATCGGGCGACCCCACTCGCGGTCGGTTTCGCCAGGCCATTTGTTCGTGGCATCCAGTCCCATTTTTGAGCCAAGCCCGGAAACCGGGGAGGCAAAATCCAGATAATCTATCGGCGTATTTTCCACTAACACCGTGTCGCGAGCCGGATCCATACGCGTGGTAATGGCCCAGATCACGTCGTTCCAGTCGCGGGCGTTAACGTCATCATCGCAGACGATCACAAACTTGGTATACATAAACTGGCGCAGGAAAGACCATACGCCCATCATCACCCGCTTGGCGTGGCCCGCGTACTGCTTTTTCATGGTCACGACGGCCAGGCGATACGAGCAGCCTTCCGGCGGCAGATAGAAATCAACGATTTCCGGGAACTGCTTTTGCAGGATCGGCACGAACACTTCATTCAGCGCTACGCCCAGCACCGCCGGTTCATCCGGTGGACGACCGGTATAGGTTGAATGATAGATCGCATCTTCGCGCTGGGTAATGTGCGTAACGGTAAACACCGGGAAGTTATCGACTTCGTTGTAATAGCCCGTGTGGTCGCCGTATGGCCCTTCTGGTGCCAGTTCGCCCTGCTCAATGTAGCCTTCCAGAACGATCTCTGCACTCGCCGGAACTTCCAGGTCGTTGGAAATGCACTTCACCACTTCGGTTTTGGTGCCGCGCAGCAGGCCTGCAAACGCGTATTCAGAGAGGGTATCGGGAACCGGGGTCACCGCACCGAGAATGGTTGCCGGGTCAGCGCCAAGCGCTACCGACACCGGGAAACGCTCGCCCGGATGGGCCGCGCACCACTCCTGGAAATCCAGCGCGCCGCCGCGATGCGACAGCCAGCGCATAATGAGCTTGTTTTTGCCAATCAGCTGCTGGCGATAGATGCCCAGATTCTGACGCTCTTTATGCGGGCCACGCGTGACGGTCAGCCCCCAGGTAATGAGCGGAGCGGCATCTTCAGGCCAGCACTGCATGATAGGAATACGGGTCAGATCGACGGCATCGCCTTCCAGCACTTTCTGCTGACAGGGCGCACCGCGCAGACGTTTGGTCGGCATGTTCAGCACCTGCTTAAACTGCGGCAGTTTGTCGAACAGATCGCGGAAGCCCTTTGGTGGCTCCGGCTCTTTCAGAAAGGCCAGCAGTTTGCCCACTTCGCGCAGCGCGGTGACATCTTCTTGCCCCATCCCCATCGCCACGCGACGCGGTGTGCCGAACAGGTTGCACAGCACCGGCATGGAGTAGCCTTTAGGATTTTCGAATAGCAAAGCGGGGCCACCGGCACGCAGGGTGCGGTCGGCTATCTCTGTCATTTCCAGATAAGGATCAACAGGAAGTGTGATGCGTTTGAGTTCGCCCTGCTTTTCCAGTAGCGTCAGGAAGTCGCGTAGATCGTGGTATTTCATGCAGTTAGTCATGGCCTCTCTGTAAGCGCTTCATTATACGGCGTAAGCCTGCGTGATGCTGTAATTTTGTTAAATTAGCGTGAAGTTCCGCGTCTTACTCCACTTTTGGCCATTATAATCACCTTAGCGATCCCGCCAGGGTTTTGATATGCTTGCGCCCCGAACAATGGGAAGAGTGATTATGCAGGCCTGGTATTTACTGTATTGCAAACGCGGGCAACTTCAGCGCGCGCAAGAACATCTTGAACGTCAGTCTGTGAACTGTCTGATGCCCGTGCTCACGCTTGAGAAAATGCAGCGTGGAAAGCGCACGACGGTCAGCGAGCCTCTTTTCCCGAATTACCTGTTCGTTGAATTCGATCCGGAAGTGATCCACACCACCACCATCAGCGCCACGCGCGGCGTCAGCCATTTCGTTCGTTTTGGCTCGCACCCGGCAACCGTGCCGTCTGCGGTGATTCACCAGCTTTCGGTCTATCAACAGCCCGAAGACATTACCGATCCGGAAACCCCTTACTCAGGCGACCAGGTAGTGATCACCGAAGGGGCGTTCGAGGGACTTCAGGCCATTTTCTCCGAGCCGGACGGGGAAGCCCGCTCCATGCTGCTGCTTAACCTGCTGAACAAGCA
This sequence comes from Enterobacter sp. 186315, assembly GCF_053290175.1. Taxonomy (NCBI): domain Bacteria; kingdom Pseudomonadati; phylum Pseudomonadota; class Gammaproteobacteria; order Enterobacterales; family Enterobacteriaceae; genus Enterobacter; species Enterobacter sp. 186315. The sequence continues at coordinate 10,671 of NZ_JBPTTK010000018.1, forward strand.
GGTGCTCCAGAGCGTGAAAAACACCGACTTCCGCAAGCTTTAAAACGCTACGCTAAACAGCCGGCGCACGTTGTTATCGGTCTGCGCTTCCAGCCACTGCGGATCTTCTCCGCGCCAGTGCGCTACTCTCTCCAGAATATGCCCCAGATACGCCGGTTCGTTGCGCCGTGACGCCGGTTTTGGCCGCATGTCGCGCGGCAGCAGATAAGGCGCATCCGTTTCAATCAGCAGACGATCCGCAGGGATAACGGGCAGCAGCTCACGAAGCTCCAGCCCGCGGCGTTCATCGCAGACCCAGCCGGTGATCCCCAGATATAAGCCACGGTTCAGGCAATCCAGCGCCTCCTCGCGCGAGCCGGTGAAGCAGTGCAGCACCGCTCCGGGCAGCTTATCGAGCCAGGGTTCAAGCAGGGTTAAAAAGCGCGCGTGGGCGTCGCGGCAGTGCATGAAGACCGGCATTTCAAGCTCCGCCGCCAGCGCCAGCTGGGCGGTAAAGGCGCGCTCCTGCTCGGCGGGAGTAGAGAAGTTACGGTTGAAATCCAGCCCGCACTCGCCAATCGCCACCACCTCAGAGGTGTTTGCCAGCGCATGAAGCGCCCCGGCGCTCTGTTCATTCCAGCTGCTGCTGTCGTGCGGGTGTACGCCCGCCGTCGACCAGCAACGGTCATAGCGCAGCGCTAGCTGCTGCGCCTGCTCGCTTTCGTGAAGATTGGTTCCGGTCAGCAGCAGACCCTTTACGCCTGCGGAAAAAGCGCGCGCCACCACGTCATCTCTGTCTTTGGCAAACTGGGCGCTGGTGAGGTTCAGGCCGATATCAAACATGCGGTTTCCCATGTAAAAACCGCCCTGACGGGCGGCTGGTTTTATTCTTCGGTGGTCTTCTCAGACTCGTCTTCTTCGTCTTCCTGCGGGCGTCGTTTCCCCACGTAGAAGCGTGAGAAGAACACGCCGACTTCAAACAGGCAGTACATCGGTATCGCCAGCAGCGTTTGCGAGAAAACATCCGGCGGCGTCAGCAGCATGCCGACCACGAATGCCCCGACCAGAATATAGGGACGCTTTTTGCGCAGATCGTCAGGCGTAGTCACGCCAACCCAGCACAGCAGCACGATAGCGACCGGCACTTCGAACGCCACGCCAAACGCCATAAACAGCGCCATGACGAAGCTAAGATAGCTGGCGATGTCGGTCGAGACCTGTACCCCTTCCGGCGCGGTGTGCGTCAGGAAGCCAAAGGCCAGCGGGAAGACGACAAAGTAGGCAAAGGCCATGCCGATGTAGAACAGCAGGGAACTGGACACCAGCAGCGGGATCACCAGCTTGCGCTCATGCTTATACAGCGCCGGGGCGACGAAGGCCCACACCTGGTAGAGGATCACCGGCGCGGAGGCAATCAACGATACCCAGAAGGTCAGCTTGATAGGGGTGAAGAACGGCGAGGCAACGTCCGTTGCGATCATCGTTGCGCCCAGCGGCATTTGCTTAATCAGCGGCGCGGAGACCACCTGATAGATATCGTTCGCAAAATAGACCAGGCATAAAAAAATGAGGAAAACTGCAATGATGCAGTTTAACAGGCGCTTACGCAGCTCTATGAGGTGCGTAATGAGCGGTTGAGTATCATCTACTGCCATGTTTACGCTTTATCACTCGACGAGGGGGATGATTCGGAAACGGGCGCGGCGGGCTTAGGTTCAGCCGCTTTCACAACGGGTTCTTCCGGTTGCGCCCGTTTTTTCACTTCAGGCTCCTGCGGCGTCTGCTCCGGCGCGGCAGCCTGATGCTCAGCGGTCGCTGGCGTAATACCTTCACGCTGCTCTTCGCTGCCCTTCACCACCGGGTTATGGATGGTATTGGCTTCATCGCTCGCTTTTTCAGGATCGTTAACGCTGTAGGAGCGCTTCATGGATTCTGCCGCTTCGCGCAGTTCGTCCATTGAGGCTTTCAGTTCCGGCGTCAGGTTTTCCATGCTCGCCTTCTCAACCTTTTTCAGGCTGTCCTGAAACTCCTGGAGCTTAAGCTCCTGCGCCAGCTCGTTTTGTACCGTGGTCGCCAGCGATCGCAGCGCACGCACCCAACCAGCAACGGTTTTTACCGCCACCGGCAAACGCTGCGGCCCCAGCACGATCAGGCCGATGACAAAGACCAGCAGCAGCTCACCAAAACCGATATCAAACACGACTTACACCTGCTCTTTATCGTGGCGTTTAGCGTCTTCCTTTTTGGCTTCTTCTTGCTTGTCGGCAATAGATTTAGCAGTGAAATCAGCGTCCTGGCTGGATTTATCCTGCTTTGCTTCATCGTCGCTCATGGCCTTCTTGAAGCCTTTGATAGACGCGCCGAGGTCGGAACCGATTGAGCCGAGCTTTTTGGTGCCGAACAGCAGCACAACGATGACGGCAATGATGACCAATTGCCAGATACTGATACCACCCATACATGTTCCTCAGTGATAGATGATTAATTAATCAGGCCGCATTATACGTATGCAACCCGGCGATAGCGACGCAAATTCAGCGCGTCTTTCTCCAGCCAGCGAACCAGACAACCACCCCGGCAGCCATGAGCCATGCGGGCATCATCTCCCAGTCCGGGCGATTGATCAGCAAAAGCGTACCGCTCAGCAGCAGCGTTGCGCCAATCCCAAACAGATATCGGGACTGTCCCTGACGAACACGATTCGAGTGAAGTTCGTTGGCGATTTTATCCATGCTGTGCTGAAGGTTCTTGCTCTGACGCAAACTGTCGTAAACCAGTTCAGGGATTTCCGGCATTTTTTCTATCCAGAACGGCGCTTTCTCTTTAAGAGAGCGCACCAGCGCCGGAATGCCGACCTGATCCTTAATCCAGGATTCAAGGAAAGGTTTCGCTGTTTTCCACAAGTCTAACTGAGGATAGAGCTGACGACCTACGCCCTCAACGTAAAGTAATGTTTTCTGGAGTAAAACTAATTGCGGCTGCACTTCCATATTGAAGCGGCGCGCGGTATTAAACAGATTCAGCAGCACGTGACCGAAGGAGATCTCCGAGAGCGGCTTTTCGAATATCGGCTCGCAGACGGTGCGGATAGCAAATTCGAACTCTTCGACGTTGGTGTCCGGCGGAACCCAGCCAGAATCAACGTGCAGCTCGGCCACCTTGCGGTAGTCGCGGTTAAAGAACGCAATGAAGTTCTCCGCGAGATAGCGCTTATCCTCTTTGTTTAGCGAGCCAACGATGCCGCAGTCGATACCGATGTATTTCGGGTTTTCCGGGTGTTCGTGGCTCACGAAGATGTTGCCCGGGTGCATGTCAGCGTGGAAGAAGCTGTCGCGGAAGACCTGGGTAAAGAAGACCTGCACGCCGCGTTCGGCCAGCAGCTTCATGTTGGTGCCCTGCTTTTCCAGCGCAACCACATCCGATACCGGAATACCGTAGATGCGCTCCATCACCATCATGTTCTGGCTGCAATAGTCGGAGTAGACCTCCGGCACGTAGAGCATCGGGCTGTCTTCGAAATTGCGGCGCAGCTGAATGGCGTTGGCCGATTCACGCAGGAGATTTAGTTCGTCAATCAGCGTTTTTTCGTACTCACGCACCACTTCCAGCGGGCGCAGACGACGTCCGTCCGGCAGCAGGCGTGGCACCCAGCGCGCAAGACGGTAGATCAGCTTCATGTCGGCTTTGATAATGGGCAGGATATCCGGGCGGATAACCTTAATAACCACCTCTTTGCCGTTCTCTTTCAGACGCGCGGTATGCACCTGCGCGATAGACGCGGAGGCCAGCGGCTGAATATCGAAATCATCAAACCAGGTTTCGACGGGGATATTGCCCATCGCTTCTTCGATCTGCTTTTTGGCTCGCGTGCCTTCAAAAGGCGCGACGCGATCCTGAAGCAGAGCCAGCTGATCGGCAATCTGCGGCGGGAAGAGGTCGCGACGGGTCGAGAGCATCTGACCGAACTTGATCCACACCGGCCCCAGCTCCTGCAATGCCAGACGCAGGCGTTCGCCGAGTTCCTGATCCTTATGACGGTTTGGCATCCAGAACAACGTCCGGCGCCAGATACGAAGCGGCAGCGTGATCCGCATTCTGGGGATGAGTTCGTCCAGCCCGTAGCTTAGAAAGGTCTGGACAATGAAGTAGAGGCGCCGAATTTCACCAGGCGTCATTTGCCCTCCAGTTTTTCCAGCCGTTTGCTTAATGCGTCAACCGCACGTTCAACCGCCGCCGTTTCTTCGGCAAACCAGGCCACTTCCAGCGGGCCCGGCGCCATGCGCCACTCTTCGGTCATGACTTCTGCCGCATAGCGCTGCTGGCGCTGAACGGTTTTACGCAGAAACGCCGACCCGCCGCGAATAAATTTGCTCGCACCTTCCGCCGCGATATCGCCGATGTAAGGGGCAAGCAGTTCAGCCGGATCAAATTCCGCCAGATCGGTCAGCGCAACGAAGTTCTGCACCACCTGGATGTCGCCTTCAACCTCCAGCTCGCCGCTGCGGATAAGCGCGGTAAGTTGCTGACGGTCGCGCAGCTTCGGCAGCACGCTCATACGCGTGATGACCGAGCAGTCGGCGTCGCCTTCCCACTCGCCCAGCACGTCAAGCTGGCGTTCGCTGAACACCAGCACCATCGGCGTTGAGAACTCTTTTAAAACGATACGCAGCACCTTGCCGTTTAGCCGCTGACGCGCGGTTTTAAGCGCAGGCGCGCGATACAAAAAGGCATTCAGGACATTCTCGATGCCTGCGGTCACTAACGGCTTAATGGGCATGGAATACCTCCACTCAGAACTTGTAACCGCGATGCAGCGCGACGACACCTGCCGTCATGTTGAAGTACTCAACGTTTTCAAGTCCGGCATCCTGCATCATCGCCTTCAGGGTATCCTGATCCGGGTGCATACGGATGGATTCCGCCAGGTAGCGATAGCTCTCGGCGTCGTTTGCCACCAGCTCGCCAATTCGCGGCAGAACGTGGAACGAGTAGGCGTCGTAGGCTTTGCTCAGCGGCTCGATAATCGGTTTGGAGAATTCGAGAACCAGCAGACGTCCGCCCGGCTTCAGTACGCGGTACATCGAGCGCAGCGCTTTGTCTTTATCGGTGACGTTACGCAGGCCAAACGAAATGGTGATGCAGTCAAAAGTGTTGTCCGGGAACGGCAGCGCTTCGGCGTTCGCCTGCACATACTCAACGTTACCGACCACGCCGATGTTACGCAGCTTTTCGCGTCCCATTTTCAGCATCGAGTCGTTGATGTCTGCCAGCACCACGCGGCCGGTTTCACCCACCAGACGCGAGAATTTTGCCGTCAGATCGCCGGTACCACCGGCCAAATCCAGCACCGTTTGCCCACGGCGCACGCCGCTACAGTCAATGGTGAAGCGCTTCCACAAGCGATGAATGCCGAACGACATCAAATCATTCATCACATCGTACTTCGCCGCCACGGAATGAAATACGTGGGCCACCATGTCAGCTTTCTGCGCTTTGGCGACTGTCTGAAAGCCAAAGTGCGTTGTGTCTTGTGAATCTTCAACCATCTCAGAGCCTGCTTATCAATCAAATGTTCGTGAAGTGTAACAGATTGGGCGCGTTTGCCCTACGGTTCAACCACCGTGAAAGAAACGGCCGGACCGTTCCGTTGAGGATAATTCCGAGGCTAAATCATTGTCTTCATTGTGAGTATTTTGTTCATCTGCTCCTTCGCGCAGACGATACTCCTCATCCTGAGCCGTGGCCTGTTCCACCAGATCCGGATTAATCTCGCGTTTTACCTCAACGCCGAGGCTGCGAAACGCCTCCGCTTGCGCCAGCAGGTTACCGCGCCCGGACGAGAGTTTTTTCATCGCCTGACGATAGTTATCCTGCGCGCGATCGAGGCTTTGCCCCACAGAGGACATGTCGTCGACGAACAGGCGCATTTTGTCGTACAGCTTGCTTGCGCGATCGGCGATCTGCTGCGCGTTTCGACTCTGATGCTCGTAGCGCCAGAGGTTGGCGATGGTTCGTAGCGCCACCAGCAGCGTCGTGGGGCTGACCAGCATAATGTTATTTTTCAGCGCCTCGGTGATCAGTTCGGGCTGTCTGTCGAGCGCCAGCAGAAAAGCAGGCTCGACCGGGATAAACATCAGCACGTAGTCGAGCGAACGCAGCCCCGGCAGCTGCTGGTAATCTTTGCGACCGAGCCCGCGAATATGGCTACGCACGGAGGCGATGTGCTCCTGTAGCGCCGACTCGCGGGTGTAGTCGTCTTCGGCATTGAAGTAGCGCTCGTAGGCCACCAGCGTCATTTTGGCGTCGATGACCACGTCCTTGCCCTGCGGCAGACGCACGATGACGTCAGGCTGCATTCGCGAGCGGGCGTCGTTTTCGATGCTGACCTGGGTTTCGTATTCGTAGCCTTCGCGCAGGCCAGAGGCCTCCAGCACGCGGGTCAGCACCACTTCCCCCCAGTTGCCCTGCGCTTTGTTGTCGCCTTTGAGCGCGCGCGTCAAGTTAACAGCCTCCTGCGCCATCTGCGCGTTCAGCTGCTGGAGATTACGAATTTCATGCGCCAGGGTGTGCCGCTCGCGGGCTTCCTGACCAAAACTGTCCTGCACCTGGCGGCGAAAACCGTCCAGCTGCTCGCGCAGCGGCGTCAGCAGGCTGTTGAGGCTCTGGCGGTTTTGTTCATCGACGCGGCGGTTGCTGTGCTCGAAAATCCGGTTCGCAAGGTTTTCAAACTGTTCGCTCAGGCGCTGCTCGCTGTTAATCATCTGGCGGATTTTATCTTCCGCGTGCAGCTGGGTGGACTCAAGGCGGGTGGTGACTTCGCGGAGATCGGCCTCCAGCGAGGTGTTGATATCGCGCAGGTTGCGCAGTTCGTTGTTGAGCAGCTCGCACTCGTCACGCCAGTGTCCGCTCTGGGCAAGCTGTTGTTTCGTCGCGCTTAACTCAGCGACCATCTCCTCGCGCTCTGCCAGCTGATCGGCCTTCTGCTGCGCGTGTTGATAGCTGGACATCAGCCAGCCTAACCCCACGCCCACCAGCGCCATCACTGCATAAATCAGGATTGAGATATCCACACCGCCCCCACATCAAAGAATGACCCGCACAAAATAGAATTGTGCTGTATAAACGTCCAGTTTGAAAGGAGTTTCCTGCGAGGCGCTACGCAAAAAAAAGGCCGACAGGTCGGCCTTTTATCTTTGAAGAGAGGACTAGATCAGGCGGCGAGCCGCTTCAACCACAATTTTCACCGCATGACTTTCGGTCTGCTTCATGGTTTCGGCGTTCGGGATCTCCTGCTGGGTGCGGTTAACGATAACACCCGCCACCATACCGGCGCGCAGACCCTGGCTTGCGCACATGGTCAGCAGCGTTGCAGATTCCATCTCGTAGTTCATCACGCCCATCGCCTGCCACTCTTCCATAGAGCCTTTGAAGCGGCTCACCACGCGACCGGAGAAGGTGTCGTAACGCTCCTGGCCTGGGTAGAAAGTATCAGAAGAGGCGGTTACGCCAACGTGCGTGGTGGCGCCAACGGATTTCGCGGCTTCAACCAGAGCAGTCGTACATTCGAAATCAGCTACCGCCGGGAATTCCATGGGTGCGAAGTGCAGGCTTGCGCCGTCCAGACGGACGGAAGCGGTGGTCACCAGAACGTCACCCACGTTGATGTGCGGCTGAATCGCGCCGGTGGTGCCGATACGCAGGAAGGTGCGAATACCCAGCTGCGCCAGCTCTTCAACGGCGATAGAGGTAGACGGGCCGCCGATACCGGTAGAACACACGATAACCGGTTTGCCGTCCAGCTCTGCGCGCCAGGTAGTGAATTCGCGATGGGATGCCAGCTTGACCGGCTTATCCATCAGCGCGGCGATCTTTTCCACACGCTCCGGATCGCCAGGGACGATCGCGAGCGTAGCCCCTTGTAAATCGTTTTTAGTGAGGCCGAGATGAAAAACATCAGACTTAGACATAGGTGACTCCTCTGTGGGTCGGTTTAGTCAGGAGAAGTAAAACGGTACTTTACAGAAGCAGTGGGTGAAATTTCGTGACGCATCTCACCATGAATGAAAATGATTGCAGTTAATTTCCATAAAAAAGTGACTAACATCACATTAACAATCTTATAGCGCGGTCTGTTGCACAAAAGATAGACCGTATCAGGCAATGTGAGTTGTTAACACAGTGACTATATTTACCTTTGCGCTAACTCAACATTGGTACGGAGAATGCCATGACTGAAAAATCCGGTTTTGCACCTGCTGCTGCCCCTCATGCTTCAACGATTGTCACCACCCCGGAAGAGGCAATCAGCGCAGGTGAGACCTCTATCCCCTCGCAGGGGGATAACATGCCGGCCTGGCACGCCCGCCCGAAATCCGCCGACGGCCCGCTGCCGGTGGTGATTGTGGTTCAGGAGATTTTCGGCGTGCATGAGCACATTCGCGATATTTGCCGCCGCCTGGCGCTGGAGGGGTATCTGGCCATCGCGCCGGAACTCTATTTCCGCCAGGGCGATCCGAACGACTACAGCGATATCCCGACCCTGTTCGCCAATCTGGTGAGTAAAGTCCCGGACGCGCAGGTGCTGGCCGATCTTGACCATGTAGCCAGCTGGGCCGCCCGCAACGGCGGCGATCCGCACCGTCTGATGGTCACCGGCTTCTGCTGGGGCGGTCGCATTAGCTGGCTCTACGCCGCCCACAACCCGCAGCTCAAGGCAGCCGTGGCCTGGTACGGTAAGCTGGTGGGTGAAAAAACGCTGAATTCACCGAAGCATCCGCTGGATATCGCGGTCGATCTTAACGCGCCGGTGCTGGGGCTTTACGGCGCTGAGGACACGAGCATCCCGCTTGATACGGTGGAGTCGATGCGTCAGGCGCTGCGGGCGGCAAACGCCAAAGCGGACATTATTGTGTATCCCGAAGCGGGACACGCGTTTAACGCCGATTACCGTGCGAGCTATCACCCGGAATCTGCGAAAGACGGCTGGCAGAGAATGCTGGCGTGGTTCAGGCAGTACGGTGGGAAAAAAGCCTAAAGCCCGGTGGCGGCTACGCCTTACCGGGCCTGTCTGTAGGCCGGGCAAGCGCAGCCGCCACCCGGCAATTCAGCGCCGCTATGCCTGACGCAGGTTCTGCGCCGCCTTCACCATGTTCGCCAGCGCCGCGCGGGTTTCCGGCCAGCCGCGCGTCTTAAGGCCGCAGTCCGGGTTTACCCACAGGCGCTCCGCCGGAATACGCTGAGCCGCTTTCTTTAATAACGCTTCAATCCATTTCACATCCGGCACGTTCGGGGAGTGAATGTCATACACCCCCGGCCCGATTTCGTTTGGGTAGTGGAACTCTTCAAACGCCTCCAGCAGCTCCATGTCCGAACGCGAGGTTTCAATGGTGATCACGTCGGCGTCCAGCGCGGCGATAGAATCCATGATGTCGTTAAATTCGCAGTAACACATGTGGGTGTGGATCTGGGTGTCGTCCTTCGCTACCGCCGCGTTAAGGCGGAATGCCTCCACGCCCCACTGTAAATACGCATCCCAGTCGCTCCGACGCAGCGGCAGGCCTTCGCGCAGCGCCGGTTCGTCAATCTGGATAATGCCGATGCCTGCGGCTTCGAGATCTGCCACTTCGTCACGCAGCGCCAGCGCAATCTGCTTCGCAATGGTTTCACGGCTGACGTCCTCGCGCGGGAAGGACCAGCAGAGAATGGTCACCGGGCCGGTCAACATGCCTTTCACCGGCTTGTCGGTCAGGGACTGGGCATACTTCGCCCACTCCACGGTGATCGCTTCCGGGCGGCTGATGTCCCCGATTACCACCGGCGGCTTGACGCAGCGGGAGCCGTAGCTCTGCACCCAGCCGTTCTGGGTGAAGACGAAACCGTCCAGATGTTCGCCGAAATATTCCACCATGTCGTTACGCTCGGCTTCGCCGTGGACCAGCACGTCCAGACCCAAACGCTCCTGCTCAACAATCGCCTGCTTGATGTGTTCCGCGATGCCGGTCCGGTAGTTGCCCGCATCGAGGTTGCCCTTTTTGAAGTCCAGACGAAGGCCGCGAATTTCCGTGGTCTGCGGGAACGAGCCGATGGTGGTGGTTGGCCACGCGGGCAGGTTGAAGCGGGTGCGCTGCGCTTCCGCGCGGACTTCATAAGGGTTCTGACGCTGGCTGTCCTGAGCGGTGATGGCCGCCAGGCGTTTTTCCACCGCCGGATTATGCACGCGGGCCGAGTGACGACGCGCCTGAATCGGTGCGCTCCAGTCGGCAATGGCCGCCGTGTCGCCGCTGTTCAGGGCATCGCGCAGCAGCGCAAGCTCTTCACATTTTTGCAGCGCGAAGGCAAACCAGCTCTTCACCTCGGCATCCAGACGGGTTTCGACGCTCAGGTCGATAGGGCTGTGCAGCAGGGAGCACGAGGAGGCCACCCACAGCTCACGTTTGCCGACGATATCCTTTATTTGTGCATATTTCTCAGTGAGATCGGCGCGCCAGACGTTACGCCCGTTAACCAGCCCCGCAGAGAGCAGCCAGTCGATCGGCAGGCGCTTGTGCAGCTGGGCTACGTCATCGCTGCCGTGCACCAAATCCACATGCAGCCCCTGGACCGGCAGCGCGATGATAGTGTCGAGGTTAGGCGCTACGCCTTCAAAGTAGGTGGTCAGCAGCAGCTTCACCTGGCCTGAAAGCGCGTCGTAGGCCGGTTTGAAGGCGTCGAGCCATTCCTGCGGCAGCTCCAGCACCAGCGCCGGTTCATCGATTTGTACCCACTGAATACCGCGTTTCGCGAGCTCCACCAGCACCTGTTTGTAGACCGGCAGGATGTCGTTCAGCAGGCTCAGGCGGTCGAACTGCTCGCCCTTCACTTTGCCGAGCCACAGATAGGTAACGGGGCCGAGCAGAACAGGTTTAACGTTATGGCCCAGCGCCAGCGCTTCGTCCACTTCCTCAAGCAGCTGCGTCCAGGTCAGTTTGAACTGCTGGCCTTTCACAAACTCTGGCACCATGTAGTGGTAGTTGGTGTTAAACCACTTGGTCATTTCCGCCGCTGCCGCCGGTTCCCCGGTCGGTGCGCGGCCGCGCCCCAGGCGGAACAGGGTGTCGATATCCACCGATCCATCTTTGTTCTGATGACGAGCCGGCACGTTGCCAAGCAGCAGGCTGGTGGTCAGAACATGGTCGTACCAGGCGAAATCGCCCACCGGCAGCAGGTCAATGCCCGCCTGCTTTTGCTGATCCCAGTGGCGCGCACGCAGCTCGCGGCCCACCGCCAGCAGTTCGTCACGGGTGGTATTGCCCGCCCAGTAGCTCTCTTGTGCTTTTTTCAGTTCGCGACGAAGGCCGACGCGTGGGAAACCGAGGGTGTGGCTGCGAATCGTCATGGTGTGTCCCCTGTGAATTTTTAGGATTTAGCCGTCCAGATGTTTACACTTCCATAATGTGTAGGTACTGTATATTCCTCAAGCGCAAAATGCTCATGGCGAAGTGAAGGACTTTCATGATCGAGATTAAACACCTGAAAACGCTCCAGGCGTTGCGGAACTGCGGCTCTCTCGCGGCGGCGGCGGCCACGCTGCACCAGACCCAGTCTGCCCTTTCTCACCAGTTCAGCGATCTGGAACAACGCCTTGGCTTTCGTCTGTTCGTGCGTAAGAGTCAGCCGCTGCGCTTTACGCCGCAGGGCGAAATTTTGTTGCAGCTGGCGAATCAGGTGCTGCCGCAGATTGCGAGCGCGTTGCAGTCGTGCAATGAGCCGCAGCAGACCAAACTGCGCATCGCCATTGAGTGCCATAGCTGTATTCAGTGGTTGACCCCGGCGCTTGAGAACTTCCGCCAGAAGTGGCCGCAGGTGGAGATGGACTTTACCTCCGGCGTGACCTTTGACCCGCAGCCCTCGCTGCAACAGGGCGAGCTGGATCTGGTGTTGACGTCCGACATTCTGCCGCGCAGCGGCTTGCACTATTCACCGATGTTTGATTTTGAGGTGCGCCTGGTGCTGGCACCGGATCACCCGCTGGCGGCGAAAACGCGCGTCACGCCGGAAGATCTGGCGTCCGAAACCCTGCTGATTTACCCGGTCCAACGCAGTCGGCTGGATATCTGGCGTCACTTCCTGCAACCCGCAGGCATTAGTCCACAGCTGAAAAGCGTGGATAACACCCTGCTGCTGATCCAGATGGTTGCCGCCCGGATGGGCATCGCGGCGCTGCCGCACTGGGTGGTGGAGAGTTTTGAACGCCAGGGTCTGGTGGTGACCAAAACCCTGGGTGAAGGACTGTGGAGCCGACTGTACGCCGCCGTGCGCGACGGCGAGCAGCGTCAGCCGGTAACTGAAGCGTTTATTCGCTCAGCGCGGAATCACGCCTGCGACCATCTTCCGTTTGTGCGGAGCGCGGAGCGACCCAACGGCGATGTACCCACAGCGAAGCCAGGATCACCGTTCCCCCAATAATGAAGCTCGGCCAGTGCGGCTGCTCCTGCCAGATGGCGAGGTTGACCAGCAGCCCGGCGGGCACGTGCACGTTGTTCATGATCCCCAGCGTACCGGCGTCTACCTGCGTAGCGCCGTAGTTCCACATGAAGTACCCCAGCCCTGACGCCACCACGCCCAGCCAGACCAGAACGCCCCACTGCACCGACGTGGTCGGCAGCTTTTGCGGATTACCGAGCATAAACCACGCCGCCACCGCAACGATCGCCGCCCCCATATAGAACCAGGCAAAGGCGTTGTGCTGCGGCATCGGGCGGGTCTCCATCAGGCGCTTGTAGCCCACCATGCCAATGGCAAAACTGATGTTTGCCAGCTGCACGAACATCAGGCCCGTCCAGAAGTGATCGCTCACTTTGTCGTAGCGAATAATCGCCGCGCCAAGCACGGCCAGCGCGGCGCTCAACAGATATCCCCAGCGCAAGCGACGCCTGCTGAGCAGATCGTAAATCAGGGTGATGTAGAGCGGCGTGAGCACCGTAAAGAGCAGGAATTCCGATACGGACAGGTAAACGTAGGCCCGGAAGCTGAACAGATACATGATGCCAAGCTGCATGGCGCCCACCAGCATGTAAAGCAGGAGGGTTTTAAGCGTCTGCCCGCGCGTGCGCAGGAACGGCAGGAACACCAGCGCCGCCAGCCCCACGCGCATCAGCACCGAGAAATAGCTGTCGACCGAACCGGCAAGGTATTCGCCAATCAGGCTAAAGGAGAAGGCCCACAGGATGGTGGTGATAATGAGTAGCGCCACAATGCTTGTCTCTCAGAAAGAAGGACAGGCATTGTAGCGAACTCTTTGGTTGACAACTGGACGTTAAACAACCAAATGAAGATTATTCAAGGAACAGTTTACGCAGGTATTTCGGCACGGCGTTATCGGCGTTGGTGCCGATCACTTCCAGCTCCGGGTGCAGATCTTTCAGGCGCTGGTGCGCGTTTTCCATGATGCAACCTTTGCCCGCCATGGAGAGCATCTCGGCGTCGTTCATGCCGTCGCCAAACGCGATGCAGTCTTTCAGCTCAAAGCCCAGGCGCTGGGCCACGGCTTCCAGCGCGTGTCCTTTGGAAACGCCGCCCGCCATCACTTCCAGACAGGTCAGCGTGGAGAAGCTGACGTTGACGCGATCGCCCCAGCGGGCGTTGATCGCCTGCTCCAGCGGCAGCAGCGCTTCATGGCTTTCGCAGGTGAAGAACACTTTGCTGATGCCTTCAGGATCCAGCAGGCCCGGCTCGTACAGGGAGTAGTTAAAGACCGCCTCTTTGAAGAAACGCATCTCGTCCGGGCGATGACGGTTCATAAACCACTCATCGTCGCGGTAAACGTTGGTGATGATGTCCGGACTGTTATGCACCACCCCGAAGAGATCGCTGGCGATATCGCGATCCAGGTTATGGGTAAAGATCAGGTTGCCGTCGGTGTCGTGTACGCGCGCACCGTTGGAGGTGATCATATAGGCTTTGATGTCCAGGTTATCGCGGATCTGCCCCACGTCCACGTGGTGGCGGCCGGTGGCAAACACGAAGTTCACGCCACGGGCGGTCAGGAGTTTCAGGGTTTCTTTCGCGTAAGGCGATAGGGTGTGATCGGGAGAAAGCAGCGTGCCATCTAAGTCAGACGCAACAACCTGGTACATAGGGAAATTTAACCTCAATAAAAAAATCAGTTATGCCGGTCGAAAAACTCGACGATGGCGTTGAGCGCGACTGAGCGCATGGCGTCCTTTTCAAAAAGGATCTCATGGTACGCGCCTTTTATGACCAGCGGTTTACCCCCTTCGCAGGGGTGACCCGCGGCGGCGCGCAGTTCACAAAAGCGGTCGTGCATACGGTTATCCACCACATGCTCCTCTTCCGCCTGAATCAAGAGCATTGGCGTGTCGTCATCGGCAGCGCCGGCAAGAACCTGCTCTCCGGCAAGAATGCCCTCCCGCACCCAGTGCCAGGTGGGGCCACCCACGCGCAGGCGGGGTTCATCGGCATAAAAACGCAGGTTACGACGATAACGCTGTCCGCTGTGGGTCAACACGTTGATGGCGAAAGGCAATGCCCGCCAGCGCCCGGTTCCGATGGCATAGTTTTCACGAATGCGCTGATGGCCCTCAGCCCAGTCGAGTAAATGGCGTACCATCCAGTCGGGTAAACGTATCACGATGCCGTACATCGGCGCGGTAAGCGCAATGGCATCACACTGGTGCTCATAGCGCTGCAAAAAGAGCGTTGAAATGGCGCCGCCCATCGAATGCGCGAGGATATAACGCTTGCGCCACGGGCCGGGCTGAACTTCCTGCTGCCAGAATGCGGCCAAATCCTCAACGTAATCGCTGAACTGCTCAACGTGCCCGCGATGCGTATCCGCCAGCATTCGCCCGGAAAGCCCCTGGCCGCGATGGTCGATAATCAACACATCAAAGCCAAGATGAAACAGATCGTAGGCCAGCTCCGCATATTTCACGTAGCTTTCAATACGGCCTGGGCACACGACGATGACGCGATCGTTTTTCTCATCGCGAAAACGGACAAAGCGCACCGGAATATCACCGACGCCAATAAACTCATCTTCCTCACGCTGACGCCAGAAATCGGTCAGCGGGCCCATAGAGAAAGCGGCAAAAGCGTTTTCTCGTGTTTCCCAATCCTTTTTCTGTTGAAACATCGGGTTTCCACCCCCGTAAGCCAAGGAATATCGTTTTTTCGCTACTGGTCACAAAATGCCGTAACAATAGCGTATTGTGGCATAAAAACAGACGATCAGGGAGTTTCAAATGACCTTCGAATGGTGGTTCGCGTACCTGCTGACATCCATTATCCTCAGCCTTTCACCTGGCTCTGGCGCCATCAATACCATGACGACCTCTATCAATCACGGCTATCGCGGCGCGGCGGCGTCCATTGCCGGTTTGCAGGCCGGGTTAGGCATCCACATCGTGCTGGTGGGGGTTGGCCTGGGAACGTTGTTCTCGCGCTCGGTGCTGGCGTTTGAGGTGCTGAAATGGGCCGGTGCAGCCTACCTGATCTGGCTGGGCATTCAGCAGTGGCGCGCGGCGGGCTCGATCAATCTTAATACGCTGGCGCAAACCCAATCGCGCGGCCATTTGTTCAAGCGGGCGGTGTTCGTCAACCTGACGAATCCAAAAAGCATCGTCTTTCTCGCCGCCCTGTTCCCGCAGTTTATCGTGCCGCATCAGCCACAGGTGATGCAGTACGTGGTTCTCGGAGCGACCACCATTATCGTCGATATTATTGTGATGATTGGTTATGCGACGCTCGCACAGCGGATTGCGGCGTGGATCAAAGGGCCTAAACAGATGAAGGCCCTGAATAAAGTGTTCGGTTCGCTGTTTATGCTGGTTGGCGCGCTGCTTGCGTCAGCGCGTCATGCTTAGCGCGAAATGATCAGATGAATACCAAAGCCGGTGAACAACGCGCCGGCAAAGCCGTCAATCCACTTCGCGATGCGCTGATAGCCGCGGCGCATCGCCGGTAGGGCAAACAGGCTCGCCACGATGGTGAACCAGGCGAAGGTTTCCACCACGATCAGCAGGAAAATTCCCCAGCGCGCGCCTGCGCCGACGCTATCGCCGACAAACAGCGAGAAGACGGAGCCGAAGTAAATAATGGCTTTCGGGTTTGCGAGATTGGTCAGCAGCCCTTTAACAAAGCTTTTGCCGCCGGTCGCCAGCTCTATTTTTGGCTCTTCTGCTTTCTTCTCTTCTTTTTTCAGCGCCCCGCGCAGCATCTGGTAGCCCATCCAGCACAGGTACAGACCGCCGCCGACCATAATGATGTTATGCAGCCAGGCCATTTTCGCGAGGATCAGGTTCAGGCCAAGCAGCGCGACTGCCGCCCACACCATGACGCCCATAGTGATGCCCAGAACGCCCATCATCGCCTCTTTGCGGGAGCGGCTGACGGCGGTTTGCGACACGAAGAAAAAGTCAGGGCCAGGGCTCATCAGCGCAACGATATGCACCAACGCCACTGTAAGAAATAGCATTAACATAATTAACTCGCGGGGGAATAATGTAGTGAGTCATCATCCTGGCACTTTTTTGACCGGCTGACTACTCCTCATCTTCGCCGTCGACGTGAGAGCGAATAAGTGCCATAAACTCTTTCCCGAAACGCTCCAGCTTGCGCGTGCCGACGCCGTTAACGCTGAGCATTTCGCCGGCGCTGAGCGGTGTCTGCTCGGCCATTTCAATCAGCGTTGCGTCGTTAAACACCACATAAGGCGGGATGTTCTCTTCGTCGGCGATGGCCTTACGCAGCTTGCGCAGTTTGGCGAACAGCTTACGGTCGTAGTTGCCGCCGTAGGATTTTTGCATCACGCGCGGTTTGAGTGCCACCACGCGCGGCACGGCGAGCTTAAGCTCAACATCGCCGCGCAGCACCGGGCGCGCGGCTTCGGTCAGCTGTAGCGCGGAGTGCTGGGCAATATTTTGCGTGGCAAAGCCGAGGTGAATAAGCTGTCGGATAATACTGACCCAGTGCTCATGACTCTGGTCTTTACCGATGCCGTAGACGGGCAGCTTGTCGTGGCCCATGTCCCGGATACGCTGGTTATTGGCCCCGCGCAGCACCTCCACCACGTAACCCATCCCGAAGCGCTGATTAACGCGGTAAATGGTCGACAGCGCCTTACGCGCGTCCATCAGGCCATCGTACTGCTTTGGCGGATCGAGGCAGATATCGCAGTTGCCGCACGGCTCCTGACGCCCTTCGCCAAAGTAGTTGAGCAGCACCAGGCGGCGGCAGGTTTGCGCTTCGGCAAACGCCCCCATCGCGTTGAGCTTATGGCGTTCGATATCCTGCAACTGCCCCTGCGGCTTCTCTTCGAGACAGCGGCGCAGCCACGCCATGTCCGCCGGATCGTAAAACAGCATCGCCTCAGCGGGCAGGCCGTCACGCCCGGCGCGGCCGGTTTCCTGGTAATAGGATTCGATATTGCGCGGAATGTCGAAATGGACCACAAAGCGCACGTTGGGCTTGTTGATACCCATGCCGAACGCCACGGTCGCCACCACGATTTGCAGGTCGTCGCGCTGGAATTTCTCCTGCACGTCGGCGCGGATGTGGTTTTCCAGTCCGGCATGGTAGGCCGCCGCGCTAAAGCCGCGGTTTTGCAGACGCGCGGCGGTATCTTCTACCTTCGCGCGGCTGTTGCAGTAGATGATGCCGGATTTGCCGCGCTGCTCCTGCACGTAGCGTAAGAGCTGATCCAGCGGCTTGAACTTTTCCATCAGCATGTAGCGGATGTTCGGGCGGTCGAAGCTGCTGACCTGAATATAGGGGTCTTTTAGCCCCAGCAGGCGCACAATGTCCAGCCGGGTGGTGTCGTCCGCCGTGGCGGTCAGCGCCATAAACGGCAGTTCGGGGAAGCGCTGACGCAGCTGCCCAAGCGCCGCGTATTCCGGGCGGAAGTCGTGTCCCCACTGGGAAATACAGTGCGCTTCATCCACCGCCAGCAGCACCGGATTCCAGTGCGCCAGGTGATCGAGGAAGTTGTCCAGCATCAGACGTTCGGGCGCGATGTACAGCAGGCGGATCTGCCCGGTACGACAGCCCGCCATCACCTCTTGCTGCTGCTCGCGGGTCTGCGTCGAGTTAAGACAGGCCGCCGCCACGCCGTTAGCGAGCAGTTGGTCAACCTGGTCTTTCATCAGGGAAATGAGCGGGGATACCACGACCGTCAGGCCGTTAAGCACCAGCGCGGGCACCTGATAGCAGAGGGATTTACCGCCGCCGGTCGGCATGACCACCAGGCAGTCGCGACCTTCCAGCACGGTTTCGATGATGGTTTCCTGGCCGGGGCGGAACTGCTGATAGCCGAAGGTTTCATGCAAAACCTGTTTAGCCAGCGACTCCTGATTCAAAACTTCCGCCTGCGCCACATTAACCCCACCCACCAGAAATAAAACAGGCGCTATTTTCAGCGCCTGAGAGAGAAACTTCAACGTTTAACGCAAAAACATTCGAGCGGCTTAGAAAAGATCGTTCAACATCACGCCCACACCGACGCGGGTCTGGTTGAAGTTGTAGTCGATCAGCGACTCGCCGTACCCGCTGTACACCTGCGTGTAGATGCGCACGTGTTTGGTCATTGGGTAGCTCAGGCCCAGCTCCGCGCCGCCGTAGCCGGTGTTCCAGTTGTACTGGCCTTTCGCGCTCAGCACCGCCTCGCCCAGCTGGTAGCCAATTTTGAGCTGGTAATAGCCCACGTACTTGGTGATATCCGGGTTGTCATCGGTATCGCCGATCACGTACCACGGCTTCACCTCCACCATAAAGTTGCCGTTTTGTGCCATCAGGCGGGTATAAAGACGGTTCCAGCTGCGGGACGTTGGATCGGAACGACCGTTGGAATCATGATTGTAGCCCATCTCCACGTCGCGCAGCGTCCAGCCTGCGAATTCGTAATCCGTCGCGAAGCCGAGGAACAGCTGCGGCTCATAGTTGGTTTCGCGGAACGGCGAGGATTCACCACTGTTAGAGAGCTGCCACCACGACTTCTGGGTATAAGAGGCACCGAGCACCGAGTTCGGCCCCAGAATGCCGCGCCAGAACGGGAACGCCAGGCTCAGCTGGAACTTCACCTCATCTTTACGCGCATTATCAGACCAGTTATAAGAGCTTATCGCTTCTTTATTGAGATCGCTGGTCTGAGTGTAAATCACGTAGTTGGTGTCGTAGGGGTAGAGCGTAAACGGATTGTCGTGCTCCTGGAGCATGTTGGCGATAACGCTGCCGCGCACCGCAGGTTTGTCATGCACCTCTTTAACCGTCGCTTCCTGCGCAAATGCTGTGACAGGCAGCGCAACGGCCGCCAGTAACCAACCCAGATACGTCCGCATCGGTGGTGTTCTCCTGAAATAAAGACATTAAATAAAGTGAATTGTTATGGTCAGACATTCTACAGAGTTCTGGCGTAACGTCTGCATCCTGGTTTCTGAAAGTGGAAATCCTTATCGGCGAGGCATAAAATCAACATTTTGTTAACAATAAGGACATCACCTCTCATGTCAGCCACGCTTACCGCCGAAGAAGCTTTAAAACTCGTGGGCGAGATTTTTGTTTACCACATGCCGTTTAACCGCGCGCTGGGGCTGGAGCTTGAGCGCTACGAAAAGGACTTTGCCCTGCTCAGCTTTAATAACCAGCCGATGATGGTAGGTAACTGGGCGCAAAGCATTTTGCACGGCGGCGTGATTGCTTCGGCGCTGGACGTAGCGGCGGGGCTGGTCTGCGTGGGCAGTACGCTGGCGCGCCATGACACCATCAACGAAGACGAGCTGCGCCAGCGCCTGTCGCGGATGGGCACCATTGATTTACGCGTCGATTACCTGCGCCCTGGCCGGGGAAATCGCTTTACCGCCACCAGCAGCCTGTTACGCGCGGGTAACAAAGTGGCGGTCGCGCGGGTCGAGCTGCATAACGAAGAGCAGGTTTATATCGCCAGCGCAACAGCCACTTATATGGTGGGTTGAGGCCGTAAAATCGGGTAAAGTGTGTCCACTTTTTTGTAACGGATCTTCCCGATGGATGCTAAACAGACGCGGCAGGGCGTGTTACTCGCCCTCGCCGCTTATTTTATTTGGGGTATCGCACCGGCGTACTTCAAACTGATCGCTTACGTACCGGCCGATGAGATCCTCACTCACCGCGTGATCTGGTCGTTTTTCTTTATGATTGCCCTGATGAGCGTCAGCCGTCAGTGGTCCGGCGTGAAAACGCTGCTGAAAACGCCAAAGAAGATTTTCCTGCTGGCGCTCTCGGCGGTGCTGATTGGCGGTAACTGGCTGCTGTTTATCTGGGCGGTGAATAATCATCACATGCTCGAAGCCAGCCTCGGCTACTTTATTAACCCGCTGGTCAACATCGTGCTGGGGATGATTTTCCTCGGCGAGCGCTTCCGTCGGATGCAGTGGGTGGCGGTGATTCTGGCCTTCTGCGGCGTGCTGGTGCAGCTCTGGACCTTCGGCTCGCTGCCGATTATCGCCCTGGGGCTGGCATTCAGCTTTGCCTTCTACGGCCTGGTGCGTAAGAAAATTGCGGTAGAAGCCCAGACCGGGATGCTGTTTGAAACCCTGTGGCTGCTGCCGGTGGCGGCGATTTATCTGTTTGGTATTGCCGATAGCGCCACCAGCCATATGGGGCAAAACCCGATGTCGCTCAACCTGCTGCTGATTGCCGCCGGGGTTGTCACCACCATTCCGCTGCTGTGCTTTACCGGTGCGGCAACGCGCCTGCGCCTGTCGACGCTGGGCTTTTTCCAGTACATCGGCCCAACGCTGATGTTCCTGTTAGCGGTGCTGTTCTACGGGGAAGTACCGGGTGCGGATAAGATGGTGACCTTCGCGTTCATCTGGGTGGCGCTGGCGATTTTTGTCGCGGATGCGATTTATACGCAGCGCAGGGTGCGTAAAGGGTTGTGATGTTCCCCTCATCCACTGGGCTGAGGGTTCCCGGTCATTTTTCTCATAAAGCGATGAGAATAATTACATATAAATAAATGCGTTACAGCGGCGCCATTGTCCGGCTGTAAATCGCCGAAGCGTTTCCGTAATGCCGGGGCGAGGCGCATGGACGCGCCGAGAGGGCATAGCCTGCATGGATGCAGGCTGGTGCCCGACCCGATAGCATGAAGGAATAAGCTGAGGGAATCGCGAAGCGACGATTTTCTTGCCGGGAGCCCGGGTTGTCAGGGTGGTGGCGGTGAACCACCCTGACACGTTCACAAGTATTGTGGTGAAAGAGAAGCAAGGAACCTAAGGTGAACGGAATGACCACCAGAGCCGTATGTTCCCCCTCACCCTAACCCTCTCCCCGAAGGGGCGAGGGAATTCACTCGCAGCGCCACCCGCCTGATTTTTACAGCCAGTTCTTGCGCTTAAAGTACAGATACGGCGCCAGCCCGGCGAGGATCATAAAGATAATCGCCCCCGGGTAGCCAAAGCTCCATTTCAGCTCCGGCATAAACTCAAAGTTCATCCCGTAGCTTGATGCCACCAGCGTTGGCGGCAGGAACACCACGGATACCACCGAGAAGATCTTGATGATGCGGTTCTGCTCGATGTTGATAAAGCCCATCGCCGCCTGCATCAGGAAGTTCACCTTCTGGAACAGGGATTCGTTGTGCGGCAGCAGGGATTCGATATCGCGCAGGATCTCACGCGCCTGCTCCAGCTGACCGCCCGGCAGCCTCGCCTTGCGCACCAGGAAGTTCAGCGCGCGCTGGGTATCCATCAGACACAAACGCACCTTCCAGCCGATATCTTCCAGCTCTGCCAGCGTGGAGAGCGCTTCGTCATATTCATCGCCCTGATGGCCTTCCATGATGACGCGGCTCAGCTTTTCCAGATCGCTGTAGATGTTTTCGATTTCGTCCGCCAGCTGTTCGATTTTGGTTTCAAACAGGTCAAGCAGCAGCTCGTAGGCATTGCCGTCGATCATCGCCTGGCTGCGGGCGCGCATACGGTATAAACGGAACGCGGGCAGTTCACGCTCGCGCAGGGTAAACAGGCGACCGTCACGGATGGTAAATGCCACGGTGGAGTTACCCGCGTGGTCTTCGGCATCTTCAAAGAAGAAGAAGGAGTGAATATGCAGGCCGTCTTCGTCTTCAAAAAAACGGGCGGATGCTTCGATGTCTTCCAGCTCTGGACGGGTTGCCAGGCTCTGTCCCAGCTCGGATTGTACGCGAAGACGTTCATCGTCGTCCGGCTCGACCAGATCCACCCATACGGCATCAATGAGGGGCTGCGACTCTTCGGCTTCTAGCCGAGTCAGTCGGTTATTTTCGAGTTGAAATGCGCTCAACATGACCGGGACTCCCAATGCAAAAAATATCGGACAGTTCGGTGGGCACACAGAAACGAATTGGGTTTCAGACCATTAAACAGCCTGACTCAGCGCGACGGGAATAATTGTCGCTGACAACCACTAAGGCCATCAGCAAGAGGAGATAGCCTTAGGAGTTGTTCCTGGATGACAGGGAATTGAGCCAGTATCTACTGGGTGTGTCCAAGGCGAATGTCCTCTTAGCGTAATCGTGCGCGCATGTTACGCCAGCAGTAACTGTGGCGTCAACACGCAACGAAACGCTGAAGACCAATAATTGACCCTTAATCTATAAGGCTAGCAGATAATTACAAAATAATGATATTTTTCTGAATGTTACACGGTTTCCAGACGCGCATACGCGGCAACCAGCCATTTAATCCCCTGCCCCTGGAACGCCACCTGCACGCGGCTGTGATCGCCGCTGCCTTCGAGGTTCACGATGGTGCCTTCACCGAACTTGGCATGACGCACGCGCTGTCCAAGCTTGTAGCCGGTGTCGTTTTCCGACATCGGGGTGCCCATCCGCTGATGGCTGACCGGACGGCTGATGCTGGCGCGCAGACGCACCTCTTCCACGCACTCTTCCGGCAGTTCGCCGATAAAGCGCGACGGACGGTGGTAAACCTCTTTGCCGTACAGACGACGCGTTTCGGCGTAGGTCAGCGTCAGCTTTTGCATCGCACGGGTCACGCCCACGTAGGCCAGACGACGCTCCTCTTCCAGACGTCCGCCTTCATCCAGCGACATCTGGCTCGGGAACATCCCCTCTTCCATCCCGACGATAAACACCTGCGGGAACTCCAGACCTTTCGCGGAGTGCAGGGTCATCAGCTGAACCGCGTCCTGCCAGGTATCCGCCTGCCCCTCGCCCGCTTCCAGCGCCGCGTGAGAGAGGAACGCCTGTAGCGGCATTAAGTCTTCGTCTTCTTCGTTGTAGCTGAACTGGCGCGTTGCCGTCACCAGTTCCTCTAAGTTCTCAATACGGGTCTGGCCTTTTTCGCCCTTCTCCTGCTCGTACATCATCCACAGGCCGGAGTCTTTAATCACCCGGTCGGTCTGAACGTGCAGCGGCATATCCGATGTTTCCTGCGCCAGCGCATCAATCAGCTCGATGAAGCGCTGCAACGCGCTGGCCGCGCGTCCGGCGAGGGCTTTTTCCTGCAACAGCTCGCGACACGCCTGCCACAGGGTAAGCTGGCGATCCCGGGAGGCCTGACGCACCACGTCCAGCGTGCGATCGCCGATGCCGCGCGTCGGGGTATTCACCACGCGCTCAAAGGCCGCGTCGTCGTTACGGTTAGCAATCAGGCGCAGATAGGAAAGCGCATCTTTGATTTCCTGACGTTCGAAGAAGCGCATCCCGCCGTAAATACGGTACGGCATGCTCACCTGCAAGAGCGCCTCTTCCAGCACGCGCGACTGGGCGTTGCTGCGATAGAGAATGGCGCATTGCTCCAGCGCGCCGCCGTTGTCCTGCCAGGTTTTAATGCGGTTCACCACGAAGCGGGCTTCGTCGAGTTCGTTGAACGCACAGTAGATAGAGATAGGTTCGCCGTCGACGCCGTCGGTCCACAGCTTTTTGCCCAGACGCCCGTTGTTGTTTTCAATCAGGGCGTTGGCGGCGCTCAGAATGTTGTTGGTGGAGCGGTAGTTCTGCTCCAGACGGATGGTTTGCGCGCCGGGGAAGTCGTTCAGGAAGCGCTGGATGTTTTCAACCTGCGCGCCGCGCCAGCCGTAGATGGACTGGTCGTCGTCACCCACGATCATGACTTTGCCGGTATCGCCCGCCAGCAGGCGGATCCACGCGTACTGAATGTTGTTGGTATCCTGGAATTCGTCCACCAGGATGTTGGTGAAACGCTCGCGGTAGTGCTGAAGAATGTGCGGTTTGTTGAGCCAAAGCTCGTGGGCGCGCAGCAGCAGCTCGGCGAAGTCCACCAGCCCGGCGCGATCGCACGCTTCCTGATAGGCCTGATAGACCTTCTGCCAGGTCTGCTCAACCGGATTGCCGAAGCTCTGAATATGGTGCGGGCGCAGCCCTTCGTCTTTCTGGCCGTTGATGTACCACATCGCCTGACGCGGCGGCCACTGCTTCTCGTCGAGGTTCATCGCCTTGATCAGGCGCTTCAGCAGACGCAGCTGGTCTTCGCTGTCGAGGATCTGGAAATCCTGAGGCAGGTTGGCGTCCATATGGTGCGCGCGCAGCAGGCGGTGCGCCAGCCCGTGGAAGGTGCCGACCCACATGCCGCCCTGGCTGCTGCCCATCAGCTGCGCGATACGGTGGCGCATCTCCGCCGCCGCCTTGTTGGTAAAGGTCACCGCCATGATCGAGTACGGCGAGCAGTTTTCCACGCTCTGAAGCCAGGCGATACGGTGAACCAGCACGCGCGTCTTACCACTGCCCGCTCCAGCCAGTACCAGCAGGTTGGTCCGCGAGGCGGCAACCGCTTCGCGCTGTTTATCATTGAGGCTGTCGAGCAGGTAAGAAACGTCCATTGGCACCGTCACAAATAGGGTGTTCGGCAACCGAAGGCTACCGGACACACTGTTAATTTATACAGAAGTACTGGTGATTATATCAGCGTAGTAAGGGATGCCAACCGCGAAATTTCGATGTGCGGCAGCAGGCGGCTGTCGCGGGCCTGCATCAGATCGGCATTTTCCGGCCTGATCCAGCAGGCCTGCATTCCACAGCGGATCGCCCCGGCAACGTCGGTGGTCAGGTCATCGCCGACGTGCAAAATTTCCCCGAGCGGCAGGTTCAGCTTTTCCGCCGCCAGATGGTACATGTCGTTGAACGGCTTCGAGCGTCCGTCCGGGCCAGCGCGCAGCACAAATTCAAAATAGTCGCCCAGGCCGAACAGCTCCGGCTGGGCGTTACCGTTGGTGATCGCCACCAGCGGCCATTTTTCCGCCAGCGCCTTCAGGGTGTCGTGAGTTTCCAGCGGCACGTCGATACGGCTGCGCCATTTGGCAAAGTTCGCCATCGATGCCTCCGCGCCAATAGCCGCATCGCGCGCGCTCATTCCGGCGTTGAGCATCGCCTGCTCCACCGCGCGGCGACGCCATTCCGTCACGTCATGATAAATCTCAGGCTCGGTTTCCCGCAGCGCCTGACGCAGCTGCTGGAAGTCTTTGTTCTGCATCGTCTTCAGCGCAGGATGGTAATTCTGCACAAACGCCAGCGACTCCTGCTCGGTACGCAGGATCACAGGGCGGTTGTCATAAAGGGTGTCATCAAGGTCAAACGTAAGTGCAGAAATCTGACCCAGTGGGCGGTAAAAGCGCATTATTTCCCCCGTTTGGCGCGTGGATGCGCCGCGTCGTACACCGAGGCAAGGTGTTGAAAGTCTAAGTGGGTATAGATTTGAGTGGTCGACAGATTGGCGTGGCCCAGAAGCTCCTGCACGCCGCGCAGGTCGCCGCTCGATTCGAGCATATGGGTCGCAAACGAGTGGCGCAGCTTGTGCGGGTGAACGTGGCTGTTCAGCCCCTGCTTAATGCCCCACTCCGCAAAACGCTTCTGCACGTTACGCGCCGATATCCGCTTGCCGAGCTTCGATAAAAACAGCGCGTTCTCCTCGGCACCAAACAGCCCGCGCAGATCCAGCCAGTGCTCAATCCAGGCCACCGCGTTACGGCCAATCGGCAGGCGGCGCTCTTTGCTACCTTTACCCATCACCCATACTTCGCCGGATTCCAGATCGAGATGTTTTAAATCGAGGTTCACCAGCTCCGACAGACGCAGGCCCGCGCCGTACATCACCTCAAGCATCGCGCGATCGCGCACGGCCAGCGGATCGTTAAGATCGATATCCAGCAGGCGATTCACGTCGTCGACGTCGATGTTTTTCGGCAGATGGCGCGGCGCTTTTGGCGTGGCGATCCCTTTGGCCGGGTTCGCTTTTAGTCCACCCTGGCTCACCAGCCAGTCGAAGAAGCTGCGCAGCGCAGAGAGCCTCAGCGCCAGGCTCGCCGGGCTTAATCCTTTACGACGGCTGCGCACCACAACGGCCCGCACGGTCGCAGCGTCACATTGTTGCCAGCTTTTCAGGCCGATTTCGTCGGCTATCTGAATGATGGCATCAAGCTGACGCTGATAGTTAAGCAGCGTTATCGGGCTAAGCTGGCGCTCAACGCCGAGGTAACGCAAAAAGCGCGCAACGTCATTCGCGAGAAGTCCGTCCGTCATATGCGTTCAATCCAGCGCTCCAGCAGCTCGGGCAACATCAGCGCTAACTCCTGCAACAGGTGCGTGCCCTGCCCCTGCTCGTAATGATGCGCGTCGCGGCTGGTAAATAGCATGACGCCCAAATCGCCGTCGCGCCCCATCAGCGACATTGCCACCGAGCCAATCGCTTTGGCTTCCGGCAGCACCACCAGCAGCTCTGGTCCGTTTAGCGGGCCAAGATAGTGATGCGCCTGTCCAAGACGCTGAATGCGCAGGGGTTCAAACGCCTGTCGGCTTAGCGCCAGATGGGTGAAGCCAGACGGTGCGCCGATGCGCCAGCGGTCAGGGAAGAGGCGAATGGTCGCGCCCGCCAGCCCCAGCTCCCGCGCCCAGCGGTGAAAGCGGCTGAGGAACTCGTCAAGGCTGTGCGCCGACGCCAGACGCGCCTGCAAGTGCAGCAAACGATAGAACAGGCTTTCGTTGTTGTTGGCCTGCTCCATCAGCAGCGTCATGTTCTCTTCGAGCTGATGGATGTGGTTGCGCGAGCGCGCCATGTGCCATTCGACCAGCGACACGGACTCACGTACCGGATGGGGCACGCGCATCTGTTCAACGATGCGCGCATTGCGGATAAAGAACTCAGGATTGTTCAGCAGATATTCAGCAACAGCGCTGTCGTCCAGCTCCGTCAACGTGTCCTGTAGCTCTTCCCCTGGTTGTTTCATAGATGGATAAACCCGTCATAGACATGTGCCGCCGGGCCAGTCATATAGAGTGGATGACCCGGTCCTTTCCAGGCGATATCAAGACGCCCGCCTGGCAACTCCACGCGAACCTCTTCTGCCAGTAATCCCTGAGCGATCCCCACGGCTACTGCCGCACAGGCACCGCTGCCGCAGGCCTGCGTTTCACCCGCACCGCGTTCAAACACGCGCAGGCGAATGTGTTCGCGTTTAACCACCTGCATAAAGCCGATGTTCGCCCGTTCCGGGAAACGTTCGTGGCTCTCAAGCACCGGCCCGAGCGTTTCGACGGCGGCGGTTTCCACGTCATCAACCTGAATTACGCAGTGGGGGTTCCCCATCGAGACCACGCCGCACAATACTGTCTGCTCGGCCGCACGCATAATATAGGTCTTTTCCGCTTTGTTGGCGCGAAACGGCACGGCGGAAGGCTCGAAGTTGGGCTCGCCCATGTTCACGCGCACCAGCTCATCGTCGGTGACGCTCAGTACCATGCGTCCGTTGGCGGTGCTCACGCGGATATCGCGCTTGTTGGTCAGCCCTTTCAGGCGGACAAAGCGGGCAAAACAGCGCGCGCCGTTACCGCATTGCGAGACTTCGCTGCCGTCAGCGTTAAAGATCCGGTAGTGGAAATCGAGATCGGGATCGTAGGGCGGTTCAACCACCAGCAGCTGATCAAACCCCACGCCCAGATGACGATCCGCCAGGCGGCGGATCAGCTCTGGTGAGAAAAAGACATTCTGCGTTACCGCGTCGACGACCATAAAGTCGTTGCCAAGGCCATGCATTTTAGAGAACTGCATCATTTGCTCCATTGCGCGGGTACAGAACGTAATTGTCAGATATTAACCTGAGTCGGACCACCGTCATTGCCGCGATCGTTGGTGTCCGGCGACGACGATTCAATGGTGCTAGGTGCCGGTTTGGTCGGCGGCGGCGCGGTTTTATCGGCTGGCGGGAAGTAAAGTGGCCCTTTTAGCCCACAACCGGTCAGGCTAAACAGAGTGACGAGAACGGCGAGCGTTCGAAAAACGTTTTTCATTATAAGTTGCCCATAAGCTCAAATCTTTTTCTATCATCGCAGGAGAAGACACAAAAGCAAGAGTTTGCCGCTTTCCTGCAACGGGAATTATTTAGCGTTATACTGCCGCCATCACGAAAAACAGGAACAAAACCATGAACGACAGTGAATTCCATCGCCTTGCCGACACCCTGTGGATGACCATCGAAGAGCGCCTGGACGACTGGGACGGCGATAGCGATATCGATTGTGAAATCAACGGCGGTATCCTGACCCTCAGCTTCGAAAACGGCAGCAAGATTATTATTAACCGCCAGGAGCCGCTTCACCAGGTATGGCTGGCCGCGAAGCAGGGTGGCTATCATTTCGATCTGAAAGGTGACGAGTGGGTATGCGACCGCAGCGGCGAAACGTTCTGGGATCTGCTCGAGCAGGCCGCAACCGCGCAGGCGGGCGAGGTGGTGAGTTTCAGGTAGTTTTTTTTGCCCGGTGGCGGCTACGCCTTACCGGGCCTACAACGGCTCGAACGTAGGCCGGTTAAGCGCAGCGCCACCCGGCAATAACAGCTCGAACGTAGGCCGGGTAAGCGTAAGCGCCACCCGGCGAAAAGCCCTCAGGAGAAATACTGCTGCAACAGCGGGGTCGTATCCTGATTCGCAGGCACCGCGGGCGCAATGGCCTGAGTACGGAACGGGATCACCTGCGCGCGGCCATCCACGTTCACAATCTGGTAGAACTGCGGCAGGTTGAAGTTGATAAAGCTTGAGCCGTAGGTAAAGCGATCGTGCGACGACGAGTAGAAGCGGCTGACGTCACGCACCAGCTCCTCTTTACTGCCCTCGCAGTGGTGATACACCTCGGCACGGTTGGTTTCATCCAGAATATAGATATTGAAACCGGCGTCGTTGCCCGACTCTTCAAAGAAGAACTGAATAATCCCTTCGCTGGCGAAGCCGTCCACCACCTGCGGCAGTTTGACGTGGTTCGTTTCCACCTGCACCGACAAGCCGTGCAGCTTGTTGTGCGAAATCGCGCCGTAAAACTCAATCGCGTTTTCCAGCTTCTGCACCGATACGTTCAGGCGTTCAAAGAACAGGCCCCAGGTCTGCCCGGATACGCGCAGCGCTTTAAAGCGCCCGGTTTCATGACGGGTACTGGAAAGGCGCAGCTCAATACACTCAGACACCAGCTGCTGCACGCGGGTACGGATCAGGCCACGCAGATGCTGGCTGTAGCAGAACACCTCAACGCTGTCCGGCGGTGCGGCATCCTGATGCATCTTGCCGAGAATCGTTTTCAGCGCTTCGATCATCGCCTGCTCGCCGTTGAAGTGCAGGGTACGCACTTCGTTCCACGAGTTGCGGTACAGCAGATCGACGCTGCCCACCAGGCAGTTTTGCTGCTCGCCAAAGCTGAAGACGTCCAGCTTGCGGAAATCAAAATGAACCACCTGATTGCGGAAGGCCGCCGTCGGGTCGTATTCCAGGTTGACGATAATCGCCAGATGGCGAATTTCACACGGGCTGTAGAGCGCTTTCGGCGTTGGCGCAGGCAGGCGCAGCGGGAAGTGGTGCGACACGTCCGCCACCATCTCCTGCAACTTAGCGAGATCGACCACCTCGTTGCCCTTGATAAACAACCGGGTGCGCGAGGTCAGCAGGCCGTTAAACCACGCCCAGGCCACCAGCTTGTTCAGATAGCGGTTATATTCCAGCGGCTGATGGCTGATGATCGAATCCATGCTTGGCGCACGGTTATACAGATACCAGCCGGTGCGGTTCGCACGGCCCGGCGGCACGTAAATAAAGGTGAGATTTGGCTCAGAAAGATCGGGCGAAATCTGCGGGTTCACCAGCGTCACTTTACCCGGCAGCGCTTCAAACGCAGCGTACAGCTTACGGGTCAAGACCCCGATATCCTGCGGGCTGGCGGAAACGCTGAGGTTGTTGCGGCGCGCAAAGCGGATCAGGTTACGGTAGCTTTGCATCATCGCATCGAGCAGTTCGT
This sequence comes from Enterobacter sp. 186315, assembly GCF_053290175.1. Lineage (NCBI taxonomy): Bacteria > Pseudomonadati > Pseudomonadota > Gammaproteobacteria > Enterobacterales > Enterobacteriaceae > Enterobacter > Enterobacter sp. 186315. The sequence goes on from NZ_JBPTTK010000018.1 coordinate 40,912, forward strand.
TGTGCGCTTCACGCACCTGATCGATTTTCCAGTTGGCGCGGTTGTCGAGCATGGACAGACGCTCTTCGTCCCATCCCCACTCTTTGACCAACTGACTGACCACTTCACGACGCCAGCCCACGCAGGCGCGCTCGCGGCTCAGTTTTTCGCATACTTTGAGATAGAAACATCGACGCACCAGGTCAAGGCGCGTGGTGTCGTCGATGGCTTTCAGGTATTCGGTGACGCGTTCCAGCATCATGCAGTACGCGTCCAGCCCGAAGGAGACAATTTCCCCGTCGTGCAGACGCTGTTTGATGTCTTTCGCCAGCAGGCGCGGCGTTGGGTATTCCCAGGAGTAGGCTTCGAGCAGCAGGGTTTTCAGCACCGCTTTGTACGGTGAGTCGATACTTTTATAGAGCTGCCACAGGCTTGCGCCAAAGTACTCTTCCGCCGACAGGGAGCTCAGGCCGCCCAGATCCAGCCACTCGTTTGGCGTCAGCACGCCCTGCGAGTACAGCGACATCACGTAGTCGTCGTAATGCTCTTCTTCGTCGCACGGCACCATATTCCACAGAATACGCTTACCCGCCAGACGAACGGCAGTACGGTAAAACTCATCAAGCAGCAGGATGTGCTGCGTCGAGCCGCAGTCTTCACCACCCAGACTGCCGCTTTCGTTGTGGCGGAAACGGTTTTCATCAATCAGGAAGAAGCTCACTTCCACGCCGAGCGAGGCCGCCCAGCTCTCCAGCAGGCTGCATTTACGCTGCAACAGCTGGCGCTCGTCGTTATCGAGCCAGGATTGATGGCAGACCCAGATATCCAGGTCAGAGGAACAGCTTTGCCCTACCGAAGAGGTACTTCCCATAGAGTAAACGCCGGTGATCGGCAGTTCACCTTTGGGTGATTCCTGCGGCGGCATTCCGCGGTAAAGTTCCAGCTCGTTCAGATAGTGCTGTTGGGTTTCATCAGGCGTGAAGAGGCAAATGCCCTGGGGAACGTTACCATCGAGGTAACCCGGCATCAGCGGATGGTGATAGTGCAATAATGTCGGCAGTAGACTGTAAACCTGCTGGAAAGCAGGTCCCATCGCAGCAAGCGCGCGATCGACACGCAGTTGGTTGATGGCATCCAGTCTCTGTTTCAGAGTCTCAATATAGAGGTACAAGACGTATCGCCTGATGTTTCCGGGAATCGCGATCTCTTCAAAAATCGAACAGTGGCGAGCCCGCAGTATTTCAAAAAGATAACCGTTACCCTTTTTCGCCCTTATCTTTATGGTGGTACAGACGAAAAAATGGTCTAAAACGTGATCAATTTAACACCTTGCCGATTGACCGTAAAGAAAGATGCGCTACATACAAGTGTAGCATCGTTCTGAACGTGTAAATTCCCGAATACGGCTGTGGCTGACGAGAACGCCGGCTTGTCCCTCTTTATCTTCATCAACCGTAAAACTGCCATCCGAGAGTCAACAATGTTAGGATGGTTAGTGATTGATAATGACGGTAACAAGCATGTTAGACAATGTTTTGAGAATTGCCACACGCCAAAGCCCCCTCGCGCTCTGGCAGGCACAATATGTTAAGCAGCGCCTTGAAGCCTGCCATTCCGGATTACGCGTCGAGCTGGTGCCTATGGTGACGCGCGGTGACGTGATCCTTGATACCCCCCTGGCGAAAGTGGGCGGAAAAGGCTTGTTTGTCAAAGAGCTGGAACTTGCATTGCTTGATAACCGCGCCGATATCGCCGTCCATTCCATGAAAGATGTGCCCGTCGAGTTCCCGGAAGGTCTGGGGCTGGTGACCATCTGCGAGCGCGAAGATCCGCGCGACGCCTTTGTCTCAAACCAGTATGACTCGCTCGATGCGTTGCCGACCGGCAGCGTGGTTGGCACGTCAAGTTTACGCCGTCAGTGCCAGCTGGCCGAGCGCCGTCCGGATCTGGTTATCCGCTCGCTGCGCGGCAACGTGGGCACGCGCCTTAGCAAGCTGGATAACGGCGAATACGATGCCATTATTCTCGCCGTTGCCGGGCTGAAACGCCTGGGTCTGGAATCGCGCATCCGCTTTGCCATGCCGCCCGAGCTGTCGCTCCCGGCCGTGGGTCAGGGCGCGGTCGGCATTGAGTGCCGTCTGGATGACGAACGCACGCGTGCGCTGCTCATGCCGCTGAACCATGACGACACCGCCATTCGCGTAAAAGCCGAGCGCGCCATGAATACCCGCCTTGAAGGGGGCTGTCAGGTGCCAATTGGCAGCTATGCTGAATTAACCGATGGTGAACTGTGGCTGCGCGCGCTGGTTGGCGCACCGGACGGTTCTCAGATGGTGCGCGGTGAGCGTCGCGGTAAGCCACAGGACGCCGAAGCGCTTGGCGTATCGCTGGCTGAGGAGCTGTTAAACAACGGCGCTCGCGACATTCTGGCTGAGGTTTATAACGGAGAGCCCCCTGCATGAGTATTCTCGTCACCCGCCCTTCTCCCGCAGGAGAGCAGTTAGTGAGCCGTCTGCGCACACTGGGGCAGGTGGCCTGGAGTTTTCCGTTAATTGAATTCTCCCCTGGTCGGCAGCTCCCACTGCTCGCCGACCAGATCCATGCCTTGCAGGAAGGCGATCTGCTCTTTGCCCTGTCGCAACATGCCGTGGAGTTTGCCCACGCGCAGCTGCAACAGTCAGGGCTACGCTGGCCAACCGCTCCCCACTATTTTGCCATCGGGCGCACCACCGCGCTGGCGCTGCATACCGTAAGCGGAATAGATATACGCTATCCGTTAGATCGGGAAATTAGCGAAGTCTTGCTACAATTACCTGAATTACAAACTATTGCCGGGAAGCGTGCGTTGATTTTACGCGGCAACGGCGGGCGAGAGCTGCTCGGCGAAACGTTGCGCGAGCGCGGCGCTGAGGTGACGTTCTGCGAATGTTATCAGCGCCATGCAAAGCATTATGACGGTGCCGAAGAGGCGATGCGCTGGCACGGGCGCGGCGTGGATACGCTGGTGGTCACCAGCGGCGAAATGCTGCAACAGCTCTGGTCGCTCATTCCGCAATGGTATCGTGAAAACTGGTTACTCCGCTGTCGGCTTCTGGTCGTCAGTGAGCGTCTGGCGAACCACGCCCGGGAACTGGGCTGGCAAGATATTCGGATCGCTGATAACGCCGACAACGATGCGCTGCTGCGCGCATTACAATAACTCTCAGAATGGGAAGCCATAATGACGGAACACGAAAAATCCTCCGCCGTGGTTGAAGAGACCAGGGAGACTGTGGAGGTTACGCCACAGCCAGAAACGACTGAGAAAACCGTTGAGAAGAAAAACGGCAGCAACAAAACCAGCCTCGCGCTGAGCGCGATTGCCATCGCCATTGCGCTTGCCGCAGGCGTGGGACTTTACGGTCTTGTGAAGCAGCAAGGCTCAAATCAGACCGCCACCAGCGACGCGCTGGTTAATCAGATCACCGCCCTGCAAAAAGCGCAGGAAACGCAAAAATCCGAGCTGGAAGGTGTCATCAAACAGCAGGCTACCGCGCTGTCTGAAGCGAACAGCAAGCAGCAGGAGCTGACCAAACAGCTCGACGAAGTGCAGCAAAAAGTGGCGACCATCTCCGGTACGGATGCCAAAACCTGGCTGCTCTCTCAGGCCGATTTCCTGGTGAAGCTGGCCGGACGTAAGCTGTGGAGCGATCAGGACGTCACCACCGCCGCCGCGCTGCTGAAAAGCGCCGATGCGAGCCTGGCAGACATGAACGACCCGAGTCTGATTACCGCGCGCCGCGCCATCACCGAAGATATCGCCAGCCTGTCTGCGGTGTCTCAGGTGGATTACGACGGCATCATCCTCAAGGTGAATCAGCTTTCGAATCAAATTGATAACCTCCAGCTGGCGGATAACAACGACGACGACTCCCCGATGGACTCCGACGGCACCGAGCTTTCCAGCTCGCTGAAAGAGTGGCGCGTGAATCTGCAAAAAAGCTGGCAGAACTTTATGGACAGCTTCATCACCATTCGCCGCCGCGATGAAACCGCCGTACCGCTGCTAGCGCCGAATCAGGATGTCTATCTGCGCGAAAATATTCGCTCGCGCCTGCTGGTTGCCGCACAGGCCGTGCCGCGCCATCAGGAAGAGACCTACAAACAGGCGCTGGACAACGTGTCGACCTGGGTTCGTGCTTATTACAACACCGACGACGCCACCACCACGGCGTTCCTCGACGATATCGATAAGCTGAGCCAGCAGAACATCACCATGAGCGTACCGGATAAGCTGGCCAGCCAGCCGATTCTGGAAAAGCTGATGCAGACGCGCGTGCGTAACCTGCTGGCGCAGCCGGGCGTTCCGGCAGAGCCAACCGCTCAGGCACCTGCCGCTGCCGCACCTGCGCCTGAAAGCGCACCACAGGGAGAGTGATCATGTTGAAAGTGCTTTTGCTCTTCTTATTGCTGATCGCCGGGATCGTCCTGGGGCCAATGATCGCCGGCCATCAGGGCTATGTTCTGATCCAGACCGATAACTACAACATTGAAACCAGCGTCACCGGGCTGGCGATCGTTCTGATCCTCGCGGTTGTCGTGCTGTTTGCCCTTGAATGGATCCTGCGCCGCATCTTCCGCACCGGGGCGCACACCCGCGGCTGGTTCGTAGGCCGTAAACGTCGTCGCGCCCGTAAGCAGACCGAACAGGCGCTGCTGAAGCTGGCCGAAGGCGACTATCAGCAGGTTGAAAAGCTGATGTCGAAAAATGCCGATCATGCCGAGCAGCCGGTGGTGAACTACCTGCTGGCCGCCGAAGCCGCGCAGCAGCGTGGGGATGAAGCGCGCGCCAATCAGCATCTTGAGCGCGCCTCCGAGCTGGCCTCTAACGATCAGATCCCGGTTGAAATCACCCGCGTGCGCTTGCAGCTCGCCCGTAACGAAAACCACGCGGCGCGCCACGGCGTTGACCGTCTGCTGGAGATCGCTCCGCGCCATCCGGAAGTGCTGCGTCTTGCCGAGCAGGCCTATATCCGCACCGGCGCCTGGGGCTCGCTGCTGGACATTATCCCTTCAATGGCGAAGGCCGACGTGGGTGATGATGAGCATCGCGATGAACTTCAGCGTATGGCGTGGATTGGCCTGATGGATCAGGCGCGCGCCGATCTGGGCAGCGACGGTCTGAAAACCTGGTGGAAGAATCAGAGCCGTAAAACCCGCCAGCAGGTTCCGTTACAGGTGGCGATGGCGGAGCATCTGATTGAGTGTGACGACCATGACACCGCGCAGGAGATCCTCCTCGACGGCCTGAAGCGTCAGTATGACGACCGTCTGGTGATGGTGATCCCACGCCTGAAAACCAATAACCCGGAGCAAATCGAAAAAATGCTGCGCCAGCAGATCAAAACCGTGGGCGATCGCCCGCTGTTATGGAGCACGCTGGGCCAGTCGCTGTTTAAACACGGCGAATGGCAGGAGGCGAGCCTCGCCTTCCGCGCCGCGCTGAAACAGCGTCCGGACGCGTTTGATTATGCCTGGCTGGCGGACACGCTGGACAAGCTGCACAAGCCGGAAGAGGCCGCGGCGATGCGCCGGGACGGGCTGCTGCTCACCTTGCAGAATAACGGCACCCAGCCGTAAGGGAAAAAGGAGGCCCTCTGGCCTCCTTTTTTTATGGCGGATTTCTGCTACATTCTTTGCAACATCCATCAAAACGAACCCGCCAATGTAACGATGTCTTTTCACTAACTTTTTTCACACACGCACGCTCTGTCGCGTGGACTAAATCGTTTTTGAAAGGAAATCGTCATGAACTCGCTTTTGTACGCGCTTATCGAAGCGCTGCGCTGCCACCGCTGGCTGCGCATGTTGGCCTGCGCCTTTATTTTCTCGTCACTCGGCAATGGGCTGACGCAGGTGGTTGTCTTTGGCCTGCTGCTGGAATGGCATGCCCCCGCCTCCCTGCTGACCCTCGCGTATCTTTTTGCCACCGTACCCGGCTTTATCGGCAGCCTGATCGGGGAAAAGCTGTGCCTGCGTTTTTCTCCGCTGAGCATTCTGATGCTGACGGAGCTTCTGGGACTGCTGGCCCTGCTTTTTCCATTACTGGGCGTGCATTATCACAGCGTATCGGCGCTGCTTGCCGTGCAATCCACCGAAGCGCTTTTAAGTGGTATGAGCTGGCCGGCGCTGACCTTACTGTTTAAACGCGGGCTGGCGGACCATGAACTGCCCGCGGCCACCTGCCTTGAAAACGTGATATTCGCTTCGCAGGTACTGCTGGGGACGGGGTTGGGCGTCGTACTGTTCGAGAAAGTGTCTCTCTTCTCGCTGCTGGCGATCGACGCCGCGAGCTTTGCAGGCTCGCTGCTGATGCTGGCTCTGGCAGATAAAACCTTTATCCAACGGGGAACGCCCACGTTTACGGAAGATACGCATTCGGTGCCCGTGCGCTGGCGGGCGCTGACGGTACGGCAAAAGCGTAGCCTGCTGCTTCTGCCCGCCCTGGCCGCCGTTGGCTCTCCTGCAATGGCGCTGCTTCCGGCGCTGGCACAGCAAATACATCCTGCGGAGGCGGCCAGCTTCGCCCTACCGCTTCTCTTCGCCCGCAGCATGGGACAGCTCTGTGGCCCGATGCTGCTAAAAAGGGACAGTCTGGCGCGGTATGCCGCGAAAAACCGGCTTCTTTTTATGTGTTTAAGCGTGTTTTTGCTTGCCTACGGTGTGATCCCCGTGGCGTCTGGCTCAACGGTATTTGCCCTGGGGGCGATCTTTATCGCCCATCTGGCGTCCAACGTAGTGTTTGCGGCAGGCACCTATGGCGTGCTAAGTAGTTTTCAGGCGATCCAGACCTCTTCCGCCAGCGGAACGGCCTGGCGATGGCAGACGATTAGCGCATCGCTTTTCACCGGCATTACCGCACTGGCCGCTTCATCGCTCGGGGCAATGCAGGCGCTTTACGGCGTTTCTGCCTGTACGCTGATGTGCGTTGTGCTCATCCTGGCGCGGTATCGGGAATAAGGCATAAAAAAACGCCTGCTATAAAAGCAGGCGTTAAAACAGGTCTGTAAGACAACATATTTGGTGCTTCACTCAACGTTGTGTCCATGGTGTTTGATGAGGCCGAAGCGACATCTGTCAGTGGACGATAAGCACCGTAAACGGCTCTGCGTCATTCCGGAGTTTATGAGGCACTAAGGCGAACATAAGAGGTGGAATGAGCATCTACACGTATATTATTGCACGTTATGTGCCAGAGTTGCAGTGGAGAGTGTTATTTCTCGCAACAATTTAAGCCATAAGGGTTTTTCGTCGTTTCCGGATGCTTTTGCCTTTGTCAGGACAGAGACATTGCAGCAAAGTGTTGCCTGAAAGCGACAGCAATATCAGCATTTGTTTAATTATAGCTATTTCAAATAGTTAGACGTCGCTGAATAACGACAAACGGGCGGGTCGTTGTCGGGAAATGACAACAGCATTGAGGAATGGCAGAAAACAAAAAACCCCGCCGAAGCGGGGTTCAAAATTGGTCGGCGAGAGAGGATTCGAACCTCCGACCCACTGGTCCCAAACCAGTTGCGCTACCAAGCTGCGCTACTCGCCGATGTACTGCTTTTTTGAATTTTTAGTTCAATTCATTAAAGTCGTGGTGCGAGGGGGGGGACTCGAACCCCCACATCCTAAGGACACTAACACCTGAAGCTAGCGCGTCTACCAATTCCGCCACCTTCGCATTTCACAACTTTTAAATAATGGGGTGGCTAATGGGATTCGAACCCACGACAACTGGAATCACAATCCAGGGCTCTACCAACTGAGCTATAGCCACCACTGATAAATCTTTTCACGCGGTACTGACTACTTCTCAGACCACCGCAGCTCCAGCACCGGGTAAATGGTGCGCCCGACAGGATTCGAACCTGAGACCTCTGCCTCCGGAGGGCAGCGCTCTATCCAGCTGAGCTACGGGCGCTTAGCGCCGTTGCGGGGCTGGATATTACGTACCTCCGTCCCCGCTGTCTAGTGCTTTTTTGAAAAATATGCGCGTTTGGTTATGGTTTGCACATTTTGCCGCTTAATCCTCCACTTTATGCGTGGTGGCGCGGCGTCCAAGGCCAAAAAGTTTATATGCTGCGGTCACGGCGGCCAGGAAGATCATCCCGACAAACAGCGACATGCGCGTATCTTCATTAAAGTACATCCCGATTAATACGCAAATCAGGAACGCCATCGTCAAATAGTTCGCATACGGGAACAGAATCGAGCGGAACGGATGGCTGGCAATCGCCTGCTTGTGCGCCTGACGGAAGCGCAGCTGGCTAATCAGGATCACAAACCACGGCACCATCCCAGGCAGCACGCTGGCGCTGTAAACATACACGAAGACGCGCTGCGGATTGGGAATGATGTAGTTCAGGCAGGAGCCAATCAGCAGGATCGCAATGGACACCGCCACGCCCGCCACCGGCACGCCCGCGCGGGAGACTTTGCTCATCGCCGCAGGCAGCTGGTTGTTTTTCGCCAGCGCGTACAGCATACGCCCGCAGCTGTACATGCCGCTGTTACAGCCAGAGAGCGCCGCCGTCAGCACCACAAAGTTAATGATCCCTGCCGCCGCCGTGATACCAATCTTCGCAAAGGTCAGCACGAACGGGCTGCCGGTGGTGCCGATTTCGTTCCACGGGAAGATAGTGACGATAACGAAAATCGCACCCACGTAGAAAATCAGAATACGCCACAGCACTTTGCCTACCGCGCTGCGCAGCGTCACCTGCGGGTTTTTCGCTTCCCCGGCGGTGATGCCGATAAGCTCCACGCCCTGGTAAGAGGCGACAACGATACAGAGCGCCGTCAGGAAGCCCTTCCAGCCGCCGGCGAAGAAGCCGCCGTTCTCGGTCAGATTCCCAAACCCGATGGCGTGCCCGCCGTTGCCAAAGCCGAAGAAAATCACGCCCAGGCCGACGACAATCATCACGATAATGGTGGTGACTTTGATCATCGCGAACCAAAACTCAATCTCACCGTACAGGCGCACGGCGGCAAGGTTCGCCAGCGCCACCAGCCCCACGGCGATCAGGGCGGGTATCCACTGAACCATATCCGGGAACCAGAACTGGACGTAGACCCCTATCGCGGTGATCTCTGAGATGCCCACCGCCATCCACATAAACCAGTACGACCAGGCGGTGAGATAGCCAAAGAACGGGCTCATATAGCGGTGCGCGTAAACGGCGAATGAGCCGGTGACCGGCTCCAGGAACAGCATTTCGCCCATCGAACGCATGATGAAGAAGACGAACAGTCCGGCGATGATATACGCCAGCAGTACCGACGGGCCCGCCCATTTGAGCGTGCTGGCGGAGCCCATAAACAGGCCCACGCCGATAGTGCCGCCCAGCGCTATCAATTCAATGTGTCGAGCTTCCAGCCCACGCTGAAGCTCAGGTTTTTTCTCTGCCATAAATCCTCGGTTGTGTTTGCTGTCTGCCGGTTTCTACCGGTTATTGTTTTTAGGGGGTACTGAAATACGGAGGGAATGGTTTCTTAAATTCTTCCAAATGGCAAACAATCCATTAAAAAAATGAATGTATTGCACAGATAGGCAGCAGTTTGGGAGGGGAGTGGCAGCGCGAATAGCATATCGCGCTGCTAAATGATCACATCTTTCCGGTGTAGTGCCAGGCGAGGTAGCGCAGAAGACGCGCCTGCCGCTTGATGCGCGTTGGCTGAGACAGCAGGCGATAGAGCCACTCCAGCCCGAGGTTCTGCCACACCTTCGGCGCGCGCTTAACGTGGCCGGTAAAAACGTCGTAGGTGCCGCCAACGCCCATGTACAGCGCGTCCGGGCAGACCAGACGGCAGTCGCGCATTAGAATTTCCTGACGCGGCGATCCCATCGCCACGGTGACAATCTTCGCCCCGCTGTCGCGCACGCGCTCGAACAGCGCCTGCCGATCTTCGGGTTTAAAATAGCCGTCCTGGCTGCCCGCAATGTTCACATTCCACTGGCTGCGCAGCTTCTGTTCGGTTTGCGCCAGCACCTCTGGCCTGCCGCCAATCAGGAATACCGGCGTGCCCTCTGCCCCTGCGCGCGCCATCAGCTGCTCCCACAGGTCGGCGCCCGCCACGCGAGAAACCTTCGCGCCAGGGTATTTTTTACGAATTGAGCGCACCACGCTGATGCCGTCCGCGTATTTAAACTCGGCGGCCTCAATCAGGCTTTTCACCTCAGCGTTATCTTCTACCGCCAGCATCTTTTCGGCGTTGATGGCGACCAGCGTGCCCGATTTCATCTGCCCTTCGGCAAACAGATAATCCAGCGCGTGTTGCATATCACGCCAGCCGATAAGCGATAAGCCGCGCAGCGCGTACTGCGGCGCGGTAGTCGTGTCAGTCATAACATCCCTACTCAGACGTGCGAAAGCGGTCTGCTGCTTGCCCGCTCGCGCTTATGCACAAGCCCGGCGCTGTCGAATAACCAGTAGAGCAGTTTTGCCAGCAGCAGGCAGAAGCCGAAAATTACCATGAAGAAAACCACGCGCGACACGAATGAATCCAGCCCCTCGCGCGCGAGAACGATCATATTGAAAATGGCACCAAAACAGAAGCTGTGCAAAATGGCGGCCTTATAGCGGTTAGTCTCTTCAAGACCACGCGTATAGAGCCAGTCGAACCACTTGATGATCAGCCCCACCGCCACCGCGCCCGGCAGGATAAACCAGGTACCGCCCATTACCACCAGCGAGCCGATCAGCGTAGGCGATATCGCCAGGCCCGAGTGGTTGTTGAGCACTTCCCAGGTAAAGTAGTTCGCCGTGTTCAGCACCACGCCAGGCCTGTCCGGCCACAGCCACGTCGGGATAAAGACGTAGAAGTCGCGGACAATCGGCGCCAGCCCCTGAAACTCAATCTTGTCGTAGTTTTGCAGCAGCAGCGCCAGGTTCTCCCACGGCGAGAAGGTGTCGCGGGTGAGATACAGAAACGTATAAAACGCCTCGTCGCCCGCCACGTTCAGCCCGTAGCGTTTCAGCGCCAGCCAGAACATCCCCACGATGCCGAACACCCCCGCCGCCGCCAGCATCCACAGGGAGATCCAGCCGCGAATGATGCCGATAAACAGGAAGATAGCGAAGGCGATGATGATATTGGCGCGCGTGCCGCCCACGATCATATAGGTCAGGACGCCGAACGCGACGGTGCTGACCAGGAAGAACAGCCAGGCTTTGCTGTCCTGGCGTAAAAAGAAGACCACCAGCATTGCCGGAATGAAGAAATAGAAGAAGCGCTTAAGCGCCACGCCGGAAACTTCCGCCGAGAAAATTTGGCTGTAGGATTGCAGCTTAAACAGCAGAAAACCGTTATGCATGAAGAAGATGCCGACGCTCACCAGCGCGATGGTCATCAGCATGATCCAAGTCAGGTGTGTTTCAACCCGGTTCATGGTGAAGATCGCCCGGCGCGGCGCGGTGTCTTTTACCGAACGCAGACGCGTTTTGTAGGTCACGTAATACACCGCGTAGAAACAGGTCGCCGACAGCAGCGCCTGCATCAGGATCTCCGGCGGGGCAACGCCCACGTCGAAGCGGAACACCAGAATACAGGTCAGCGGGAAGCCGAAGTAAAAGGTCAGCAGGAACAGCAGCGAGAAGAAAACGTTGAAGTTAAAGCGCACACGGCGGAACTCAAACCAGGTCAGCGTGGCGATAAACATCGCGCTCAGCAGCCAAATCACCAACAAGCCGCAAAATTGCAACTGGCTCATGCGTTGTCTCCTGATGCGATACGCAGCGCGCGATGCCACGGCGTAAGGTAGTTAGGGCTGAAGAAGTCGATGGCGTTTTTATCCACCAGCGCCAGCTGACGCTGCGCTTCGCGGACCACCTCTTCGCTGAGCGTGTCGGTGGTGAACAGCACCGGCAGATGCTGCTCGGCCATATCCTGCCAGAACGGGTTTTCACGGTTAAGCACGCACGGGATACCGGCCTGAATGAGCAGGCACAGCGTACCGATCCCCTGCTGGCGCGCGAAGATGAAATAGCCCAGATCGCACTGTCGCAGCAGCGCCAGGTAATCGTCAAACTCCAGCTTATCGCTGAGGATTTGCAGATTTTCCGCGCTGAACAGCGTAAGCCCTGCCGCGCGAACCTCGTCGATATAGGCCGCGTTATTCGCAGGATAGCCCATCGGCACAATCACGTTGACCGTATCGCCAAACTGCTGATGCACCGCCTTGAGGGCCGCGACGTGTTCGTTGCTGCGATCGCCAGAGTTGCCCACCAGCACCGTCAGCTTGCCTTCGCGACGCGCGTCGTTCGCCATGTCGTTCAGCGCCGGGTTCATGCGGGTCGGAAAATAGAGCAGCTCGCCGCGCACGTTCGGGTGCTGTTTCGCAAAATAGTTAAGATCGCCACGGGTGGCAAACACGCAGCCCACGCGCGCCTGCGCCATGCGGCGCAGCGGGTAGAACAGGCGGAATTTCCAGCCCCGGGAGACTTCGTACAGATCCGCGCCCCAGATGTGCCAGCTGAACTGGGACGGCTTAATGCCGCCACTCAGCAGCGCCAGCCACAGGCCGGTATTGAACTGGCCGTGGAAGAAGAACCGCTGCGCGCGGTTGGCTTTTGCTTTCGCCACCACCGCTTTTGCCAGCGCGGCTTTGTCCGGCCAGGTGGTGATGGTCAGCGCCGGGAACTGCGCGCTCAGGCTCTCGTCCCGGCTCGCAACCAGAAACACGCGGGCGTCAGCGCTCCCCGCCGCCAGCTCATCGTTGAAGAACCGCAGCACGGTCTGGTTGTGGTGTGGGATATCCGATCCCAGGATGTGAATCAGTGCAGTCATGCGCGTTTACGCCAAAGTAAAAATACGCCGCAACAGGCAGCGAAATAAACGATGTAAGTAGCCATATAGGCCTGAGCGGCACCGAGCGCGCCGTGCGCCGGGATCAGCCAGTGTGAGAGCGCAGTCAGCAGCGTAAACTGGCTAATTTCCGCCAGAATATACAGCCGCAGGGACGCTTTCGCGATCACCAGATAGCCGAAAACGTAAGCGCCTACTTTCAACACATCGCCCACCAGCTGCCAGGCAAAGAGGTCGCGCATGGCGGTGAACTTCGCTGAGAACAGCAGCCAGATCGCCACGTCGCGCAACAGCCAGACGGTAAAGCTGGCAACCGCCACGGCGGGCAGTACAAAGCGCAGGGAGCGGATAACCTCGCGGGTAATATCCTTTTTTTCACTCAGGCGCGATAAGGTTGGCAGCAACCAGACGCTAAAGGAAGCCGTAATAAATTGGAGGTAGGCGTCGGAAATGCTGCTTACGCCCTGCCAGATCCCCACCTCATCCCAGCTGTAGTGCGCCGCCAGCAGGTTTCGCATCATCACGTACGCCACCGGAATGGTAACGGAGGTAATCAGCGCCATCAGGGTAAATTTGCTTAATTGCCCCGCCAGCGCCTTATCCCACTGGGGTTTAAGATAGCTTAACGGGATAACGCCCCGTCGCATCAGCATAAACGCGGCAGGCACCACCACCAGCGCCGGAACCAGCGCCAGCCCTAACAGTGCCCCTTCATAGCCGCCGAGCCGATAGCAAAAGTAGTAGGCGATAACGCCAATGATGCTGCCGAAGATCAGCGCCAGCGCGTTTCCGGCAGCGTCGCGAAAGCCCTTCATCAGCGCCAGCAGCAGGTTTGCCCAGGCGATGCCCATCTGCACCAGCGCCACCAGGCGAACCAGCCCCTGATAGCGATCGTGACCAAACAGCCCCTGGCTGATAGGGCCCGCCGCCAGCAGGAACACGGCGGCCAGTAAGGTGGAAAAGCCCAGCACCATCGCGGATGAGGTGCCCACCACCTTGCGCAGCTTCGCGGCATCGTCATGATGCTGTGCGACAAATTTGGTCACGCCGTTGAAGATGCCCGCCCCGGCCAGCACGCCCAGCACCGTTACCAGCTGACGGAAATTACCCGCCAGCCCAACGCCGGAAGGGCCAAAGGACACGGCCAGCAGTTTGACGACGAGCAGGCCAGCGCCAATTTTTATCAGCGTGGACGCGGCGGTCCACACTGAGGCTTTTGCAAGAGACATATCAGCCGAAGTAGCTCAGGAGGGTGTTGATCACCGTGCGCTGATTGACGGGTGTGAGGTTGTAGAACAGCGGCAGGCGAAGCAAACGCTCACTTTCTTTTGTGGTGTAGCGGTCTTCACCGGCAAACATGCCGAACGCTTCCCCGGCCGGGCTGGAGTGCAGCGGAATGTAGTGGAACACCGCCATGATCTCGGCCTCTTTCAGCCAGGCGATCAGCTTAGAGCGGTCATCGTTGTCGCGCAGCTTGATGTAGAACATGTGGGCGTTGTGTATGCAATCCGCCGGTATAGTTGGCAGCTCGATACGTCCCGCTTTCGCCAGCGGCGCCAGCGCATCGTAATAGGTCTGCCAGAGCGTCAGGCGCTGCTGGTTGATGCGCTCGGCGGATTCCAGCTGCGCCCACAGATAGGCGGCCTGGAGATCGGCCATCAGGTAGCTTGAGCCAATGTCGCGCCAGGTGTATTTGTCCACCTGACCACGGAAGAACTGGCTGCGGTTGGTGCCTTTTTCGCGGATCACCTCGGCACGCTCCACCAGCGCGCGGTCGTTGATCAGCGTCGCGCCGCCTTCACCGCCCGCGGTGTAGTTCTTGGTTTCGTGGAAGCTAAAGCAGCCGATGTGTCCAATGGTTCCGAGCGCGCGGCCCTTGTAGGTCGACATCACGCCCTGCGCGGCATCTTCCACCACGAACAGGTCGTGCTTTTTAGCGATCGCCATAATGGTGTCCATTTCACAGGCCACGCCCGCGTAATGCACCGGAACAATCACCCGGGTTTTGTCGGTAATTGCCGCTTCAATCAGCGTTTCGTCGATGTTCATGGTGTCCGGGCGAACGTCCACGAACACAATTTTCGCCCCGCGCAGCACAAAGGCGTTGGCGGTGGACACGAAGGTGTAGCTCGGCATGATCACTTCATCGCCCGGCTGGATATCCAGCAGCAGCGCCGCCATCTCCAGCGACGCGGTGCAGGACGGGGTCAGCAGGACTTTGGCGCTCTGAAAACGCTGCTCCATCCACTGCTGGCAGCGGCGGGTAAAGCCACCGTCGCCGCAGAGTTTGCCGCTGCCCATCGCAGACTGCATATAGTCGAGTTCGGTGCCTACAACGGGAGGCGCGTTAAATGGGATCATCATGTCACCTGTATAGCCAGTAAGCGGTTGCGTCGACGTTGGCGCCACTCGCGATATAACGTTTAAGCGCGGCGGTGTTGCCCATCTGGGTCGCCACCCGCAGAGTAAAAAGCTGTTGCTGCTGCGCCCAGTGCAGTGCCGCCTGCATGAGTTTTTCACCCATGCCCCGCCCGGCCAGTAAACCGATGCGCGCGTCCTGCTCGCTGAGCTTGCGCAGGGAGACAAATCCCTGGAGCTGGCCATCCGCCGCGCGGAAGACCAGACAAACATGGTCAAACGTGCCCTTTACCGCATTCTCTATCCACTGAGCATAAAAGCGGCCGCTGTCCTGCGGCGCATACCAGGGAGCGCGAAAGCGGCTCTGGGCAAAGGCCTGCGCCGCCATCTGGCGCAGCGCCGGGATATCCTGCTCTGTTGCAATTTCCGCGCCCGGCGCGTGGTGTCGGGCAACGGGAATCGACAGATCCACCTCGCCCTCGACCAGCTGAAACCCCTGATGCTGGAGCGCGTCCAGCAGGTCGGCGCGCATGGCCGGAATTTTCGCCTGCACCCGCTGCCACGCGGCAAAATCCCCAGCGGTCAGCGCGGGCGCATCATCGCGCAGGCGCACAATCGCCGACGGCACGCCAAAGAAGGCGCTCTCCCACGAAAGGGATTCAAGCACCCCGTTCACATTGCTCAACGCCACACGCCTTTGGTATCAACAACATACTGCTGGCGTACCGCATCGCCAGGGATGGCTTTAAAGGCTTTGTGATCCACCAGCAGCACCAGC
Source organism: Enterobacter sp. 186315 (assembly GCF_053290175.1). Taxonomy (NCBI): domain Bacteria; kingdom Pseudomonadati; phylum Pseudomonadota; class Gammaproteobacteria; order Enterobacterales; family Enterobacteriaceae; genus Enterobacter; species Enterobacter sp. 186315. The sequence continues at coordinate 56,861 of NZ_JBPTTK010000018.1, forward strand.
ACGTCGGCCGTTGCCAGCGCGTCGTCAAGCGCGGTCAGGGTGCAGTGTCCCGCCAGTTTTGCAGGAAGCTCGTGGATGTGCGGCTCAACGACCAGCGTTTCGCCCTTATGCCATTCGGCAATCATCTCGGCGATTTCCATCGCCGGGCTTTCGCGCAGATCGTCGATGTTCGGCTTGAAGGCCAGGCCAAAGCAGGCGATTTTCAGCTCGCTGGCGCGCTTGCCGCTCTCTGCCAGGCAGTCTGCAACCGTGGCTTTCACCTGGTTCAGTACCCAGTGCGGTTTACTGTCGTTCACTTCACGCGCGGTGCGGATCAGGCGAGCCTGGTCCGGGTTCTGCGCCACGATAAACCACGGGTCGACGGCGATGCAGTGACCGCCCACGCCTGGCCCCGGCTGGAGGATGTTCACGCGCGGGTGGCGATTGGCAAGGCTAATCAGCTCCCAGACGTTAATCCCCTGATCGGCGCAAATCAGCGACAGTTCGTTCGCAAAAGCGATGTTCACGTCGCGGAAGCTGTTTTCCGTCAGTTTGCACATTTCGGCGGTGCGGGAATTGGTCACCACGCATTCGCCTTCGAGGAAAATCTTGTACAGCTCGCTCGCACGCGCGGAGCAGACCGGGGTCATGCCGCCAATCACGCGGTCGTTTTTAATCAGCTCAACCATGACCTGCCCCGGCAGCACGCGCTCCGGGCAGTAGGCGATGTTGATATCCGCCTGTTCACCCGCCTGCTGCGGGAAGGTGAGGTCCGGGCGGGCTTCTGCCAGCCACTGGGCCATTTGTTCGGTCGCGCCGACGGGCGAGGTGGATTCGAGGATCACCAGCGCACCCTTTTTCAGCACTGGCGCAATAGATTTTGCCGCCGCTTCGACATACACCATGTCCGGCTCGTGATCGCCCTTAAACGGCGTAGGCACGGCAATCAGGAAGGCATCGGCCTCCACAGGCGTAGTGCTGGCCTTCAGGAAACCGCCTTCAACGGCGGCTTTCACCACGCTGTCGAGATCCGGCTCAACGATATGAATTTCGCCACGGTTGATGGTCTCCACCGCACGCGCGTTGATATCCACGCCCACAACCTGCTTTTGACGAGAGGCAAAGGCCGCCGCGGTCGGCAACCCGATGTAGCCAAGACCAATGACAGAGATGGTAGTAAAACTCATAGCGATACCCGATTGTGTTTAAGTGCGTGCAAAATACGACCACAAGCCTGCCCGTCGCCGTACGGATTATGGGCGCGGCTCATCGCCTGATACTCTTCTTCGTCGTGCAGCAGGCGCGTGACCTCTTCGACAATGCGACGTGAATCCGTGCCCACCAGACGAACCGTGCCGGCCTTCACCGCTTCCGGTCGTTCGGTGGTTTCGCGCATCACCAGCACCGGCTTGCCAAGAGAAGGCGCTTCTTCCTGAATCCCGCCGGAATCGGTGAGGATCAGCCAGGCGTGATTCATCAGCCAGACGAACGGCATGTAGTCCTGCGGCTCGATCAGGAACACGTTCTCGACGTGGCCCAGAATGCGGTTGACCGGCTCGCTGACGTTAGGATTAAGGTGAACCGGATAGACAATTTGTACATCGTCATTCTCTGCGGCGATCTCCGCCAGCGCGTGACAGATCTCCTCAAAGCCGCGGCCAAAGCTTTCGCGGCGGTGGCCCGTCACCAGAATGGTTTTTTTGTCGTTGCTCAGGAACGGATAGCGCGCGGTTAGCTGACTTTTCAGGCTGTCGTTCGCCAGTACGCGGTCGCGTACCCAGATCAGCGCGTCAATCACGGTATTGCCGGTCACAAAGATTTTGTTGTCGGCGATATTCTCGCGCAGCAGGTTCTGGCGGGAGTTTTCCGTTGGCGCGAAGTGGTACATCGCCAGATGGCCGGTAAGCGTGCGGTTTGCCTCTTCAGGCCACGGGGAGTAGAGGTTGCCGGTGCGCAGCCCTGCTTCAACGTGCCCCACCGGGATACGCTGGTAAAACGCCGCCAGGCTGGTCGCCGCAGTGGTGGTGGTGTCACCGTGTACGAGCACCACATCCGGCTTAAAGGATTCCAGAATAGGCTTTAACCCTTCCAGAATACGGCAGGTAATCTCCGTCAGCCCTTGCCACGGTTTCATAATATTCAGATCGTAATCCGGGACGATGGAAAAGAGAGATAACACCTGGTCGAGCATCTCGCGATGCTGGGCGGTGACGCACACTTTCGCTTCAAAATCAGGGTCCCTGGCCAGCGCATGTACCAGAGGAGCCATCTTAATGGCCTCCGGCCGGGTGCCAAATACGGTAAGTACTTTCACATCGATTCTCTTCGATTAGCCGATGAAGGCGGTTGCGCCTTCATCGTGGACGGCCTTTTTTAATTTACGCGGCGACGTGTTAACGCCACGCCCGCGCCAGTCAGAGCACCAACAATACCCCACATGATCATCAGGAACGCACGGCGTGGGCTATCGCGTTTTACAGGCTCTTCTGGCGTACGCAAATAACGATAGGTCTGGAAACGCGGGTCCAGAGTCGGACCGACGTTCAGGGTGTTCAGCATCGCGCGGTTCTGATCGTAGTCGAGGTCAAATTCCGGGCCGACCGCCTGCTGGTTCTCCAGACGCGCCTGGAGCATTGGGCGACCTAACAGGAACATCTCAGAGTCCGGCAGCTGGTCCGCCGGAACGTCCGTTTCGGTGCGGGAGATGTTGCTCTGCTCCGCAATTTTTAGCGCCTGCTCAATGTTGTGAACGCGACGGGCGAAGATGGCTTTTGCCACCTCTTCCTGACGCTTAACCTGCGCCTTCATCTGAATAGTACGTGCCGCCCAGGCGCCCTTCAGCTCATCATTAAGATGGCTTGCCGCGCGCTGGCTGGCGAAAGCGACATACTGACGCAGCAGGTTGTTGGCATCCGGTGCGGTTTCAGCGATGAGCTTCACGTTGTCGTTCAGGTTGCGCATGGCATCGCCCGGCGTGAACTGGATGTTGTTGATCAGGTCATCCAGCAGCGCGGCGTCGGCCTTGCTGTTGCCGACCATGCGCTGTTTGTAATAATCCGTCTGGGACCAGAAATCGCGGCGGGTATCCCATGACGCCAGCTGCATCACGAACTCCCGGTAGGCATCGTCCATCACGGATGACTGATCCGTTGCCGCAGGGTTCGCTTTGAGATCCAGATTACGCAGGAACTGCTGCTGCGAATAAAAACCGCCCAGCATGTTGACCGTTGGTCTGTCAGTAATAGCGGTTGCGCTCCACTCTTGTTTCGCAAAGAAGGTATACGCCAGCGCGATTAACGCGAATCCGACTGCGACACCGGCAATCCACAGTTTGCCCGCCCATAACACGCGGAACAAGCCACGTATATCCAGCTCATTCTCGGTCATCTCTGATTTTGCTCCCGCCAACGGTTGAGTCATCACGATCCCAGTTTATTTAGTTAAAGTTGGATTATTACCACTATTTCGACGCATCCTGCGTTTTACACGCTTAATGAAACGCGCAACTTTCCAGGCGCGTTTAATGCAATAGCCATACAGCGAAAACGCTAGCAAGAACAATACCAACATTACCCACTCAGGGATAAAGTGGGCATATTCAGACGCCACCCCGATCCCCGCAAGAATAGCAGCCGCCACGGTTATCAGCACAAACGCCTGACGAGATGTGAAACCTGCTCGCATAATTAAATGGTGAATATGCTGACGGTCGGCTGAGAAAGGACTCATTCCCTTACGCAGACGGCGATACATAATCGCCACCATATCCATTAATGGAATGGCGATAATCCACAGCGCCGTGACCGGGCTGATCGGGTGCGTTTTACCCTGCGTAGTTTCAAGCAGGATCCAGATAATCGTAAAGCCAATCAGCGTGCTGCCCGCGTCGCCCATAAACACTTTATAGCGACGGCCCAGGGCGCCGAGATTGAGCAGGATATAAGGCAGAATGGCGGCAATCATGGCGAAGCACCACATGGCGAGGCTGTACTGGCCGTCGAACCATAAGATGATGCCGATAGCGGCGAACGACACGCTGGAAAGCCCGCCCAGCAGGCCATCGATACCGTCGACCATATTGAATGCGTTAATAGCAACCCACACGGCGAAGAGCGTCAGGAAATAGCCAAATGGCCCCAGAATCATCTCCCAGGGACCAAAAATATAGCCGAGGCTGCTCAGGTGAAGTTTTGCCCCCATCATCATGGCGACGGCAACGGCCGCCTGCACGAAGGCGCGAATTTTAACGCTGATATCGAAGCGGTCGTCGAGAGCGCCCACCACCACCAGCACGGTGGCGCAGCTGAGATAGAGCCTGACATGAGGGATGTAGTAATCCGCTATCGTAAACGCGAAGCAGATACCTGCAAATACGGAAATGCCGCCAACAAGTGGGATCATTCCTTGATGGCGTTTACGGAAGTTGGGTTTATCCACTAACCCCAGATACTTTGCCACCTTGCGCGCAAGAAAGAGAAAGCAGGTGGTAAACAAAAAAATACTGGTTAGCTCAGTAAACGTATCGAGTAGGTTCACAATGGATGTTCTCTACAAATGTCAGACAAGGAAGTATAACCACGAAGGCGCTCAGCCTGAAGGCTTAAAGCAAACCTCTTGCCGCTTCATTCGTTTATTATTCAAGCTATTAATGTTTTTACTGTGCGAATAATCTTATTGTCGCACCGAACGGTCAAATTTGGGAGCCTGCGGTAATAGCGTATAGGCCATAAATGAAAAACGCCACGTAAAAACGTGGCGTTTGCTGGCTTTATTTGCGTTACGAGCGTTTCATCATGTCGAAGAAATCGTCGTTAGTTTTGGTCATCGCCAGTTTATTAATGAGGAACTCCATTGCGTCGATTTCACCCATTGGGTGAATGATTTTGCGCAGGATCCACATTTTTTGCAGCTCTTCCTGAGTGGTGAGCAGCTCTTCCTTACGAGTACCGGAACGGTTGTAGTCGATAGCCGGGAAGACGCGTTTTTCAGCGATTTTACGAGAGAGGTGCAGTTCCATGTTGCCTGTACCTTTAAACTCTTCGTAAATAACCTCATCCATCTTAGAACCGGTGTCGATAAGCGCGGTTGCAATGATGGTCAGGCTGCCGCCCTCTTCGACGTTACGTGCCGCACCGAAGAAGCGTTTTGGACGGTGCAGGGCGTTGGCGTCAACACCACCGGTCAACACTTTACCGGAAGCCGGAACCACGGTGTTGTAAGCACGCGCCAGACGGGTGATGGAGTCGAGCAGGATGATAACGTCTTTCTTGTGTTCAACCAGACGTTTCGCCTTCTCGATAACGATTTCCGCAACCTGAACGTGGCGAGATGCCGGTTCGTCGAAGGTAGACGCAACCACTTCACCTTTAACCAGACGCTGCATCTCGGTCACTTCTTCAGGACGTTCGTCGATCAGCAGTACCATCAGCACGCAGTCTGGGTGGTTGTAAGCGATGCTCTGCGCGATGTTTTGCAGCAGCATGGTTTTACCCGCTTTTGGCGGAGCGACAATCAGACCACGCTGACCACGACCAATCGGAGAAGCCAGATCCAGAACGCGAGCGGTTAAGTCTTCGGTAGACCCGTTACCACGCTCCATGCGCAGACGAGAGTTCGCGTGCAGCGGCGTTAAGTTTTCAAACAGGATCTTGTTGCGCGAGTTTTCTGGTTTGTCGTAGTTAACTTCATTGACTTTCAACAGCGCAAAGTAGCGTTCACCCTCTTTAGGAGGACGAATCTTACCTGAAATGGTGTCACCAGTGCGGAGGTTGAAACGGCGGATTTGGCTAGGGGATACGTAGATGTCGTCGGGGCCGGCGAGGTAGGAGCTGTCTGCTGAGCGGAGGAAACCAAATCCGTCTTGCAGTATCTCCAGCACACCGTCGCCAAAGATATCTTCGCCACTCTTAGCGTGCTGCTTCAGGATGGCGAAAATGATGTCCTGCTTGCGCATACGAGCCTGGTTTTCCAGCCCCATATTTTCGCCGAGAGTGATCAGCTCAGAAACCGGCGTATTCTTTAATTCGGTAAGATTCATAATGGTGTGGGTTCTTAAACTCGGGGTGATTCTCGAACTTAATGTTGTGAATGGTATGGCAGGGTCATCCATGCCTGTTTAGCGGCCATCAACTCATGTCTGTACGCTGTCTGGTCACAGGGAAAGAACGCAGAACTGAAACGACAAGACGGATTGAGTGACAAGCCCGGAATTTAGCAACTTCACGCATTGTGTGTATCAGCAACGGGAAGTATGGGGTAAAGCAAGATTCAAACAACAGATATGTTTAAAACGAAGTCACAAGTAACTTAGCACGACTAAAGCCGGGCGTCCAGAGATCCACTTAATTTAGGCGCTCTGGACGCTCAGCGGAGAAACCTTACGCCAGGTTAGCGTCGAGGAACTCTTTCAGTTGACCTTTGGACAGTGCGCCCACTTTGGTCGCCGCCACTTCGCCGCCTTTGAACAGCAGCAGGGTCGGGATGCCACGGATACCGTATTTAGGTGCGGTGCCCGGGTTCTGGTCGATGTTCAGCTTGGCAACGGTCAGTTTGCCCTGATACTCATCAGCGATCTCATCCAGAATCGGGGCGATCATTTTGCAAGGACCACACCATTCAGCCCAGAAATCGACGAGGATCAGCCCGTCAGCTTTAAGTACGTCCGTGTCAAAACTGTCGTCAGTCAGGTGAATAATTTTATCGCTCATATATAACTCCACAGGAATAAGCCTGGTGCGTTGGTTTCGCGTCAATCAACGACGTGTTGATGTAGCATTAACCAACTAAAGGTTGACTTTATTTCACCGGATACGCTTTCGTAAAGCAATAGTAAGCTGATATTCTACCACACTATGAGCAAAACACATTTAACAGAACAGAAGTTTTCCGACTTCGCCCTGCACCCAAAGGTGATCGAAGCCCTTGAAAATAAAGGGTTTCATAACTGCACGCCCATTCAGGCCCTCGCACTGCCGCTGACGCTGGCAGGCCGCGATGTTGCAGGGCAGGCGCAAACCGGTACTGGCAAAACGATGGCGTTTTTAACGTCAACGTTTCATTATTTACTTTCTCATCCAGCAATTGCAGACCGCAAAGTTAACCAGCCGCGCGCGCTAATTATGGCCCCGACGCGAGAACTGGCGGTACAGATCCATGCAGACGCTGAACCGCTGGCACAGGCAACCGGCCTCAAGCTCGGTCTGGCCTATGGCGGCGACGGTTACGACAAACAGCTTAAAGTGCTGGAGAGCGGCGTCGATATCCTGATCGGCACCACCGGCCGTCTTATCGATTACGCAAAGCAGAACCACATTAACCTCGGTGCTATCCAGGTGGTTGTGCTGGATGAAGCCGACCGCATGTACGATCTGGGCTTCATTAAAGATATCCGCTGGCTGTTCCGCCGTATGCCTGTGGCCAATCAGCGCCTCAACATGCTGTTCTCAGCTACCCTCTCTTATCGCGTACGCGAACTGGCGTTCGAACAAATGAACAACGCCGAGTATGTAGAAGTTGAACCAGAGCAGAAAACCGGCCACCGCATTAAAGAAGAGCTCTTCTATCCATCCAATGAAGAGAAAATGCGCCTGCTGCAAACGCTGATCGAAGAAGAGTGGCCGGATCGCGCCATTATCTTCGCTAACACCAAGCACCGCTGTGAAGATATCTGGGGTCACCTGGCCGCAGACGGACACCGCGTTGGCCTGCTGACCGGCGACGTTGCGCAGAAGAAACGCCTGCGCATTCTTGAAGAATTTACCCGTGGTGACCTGGATATTCTGGTTGCAACGGATGTCGCGGCACGCGGCCTGCATATTCCTGCCGTAACCCACGTCTTTAACTACGATCTGCCGGATGACTGCGAAGATTACGTTCACCGTATCGGTCGTACCGGTCGTGCTGGCGCAAGCGGTCACTCAATCAGTCTGGCCTGTGAAGAGTATGCGCTGAACCTGCCCGCGATTGAGACCTACATCGGTCACTCGATCCCGCAGAGCAAATACAACCCGGAAGCGCTGTTAAGCGAATTGCCACCGCCGAAGCGCCTGACGCGCCCTCGCACCGGCAATGGTCCGCGCCGTTCCGGTGGCGCACCGCGTAATCGTCGTCGTTCAGGTTAAAAAAATATGCTCAGCTCCTCCTCGCTCTATGCAGCCATTGATCTCGGTTCCAATAGTTTTCATATGCTGGTTGTGCGCGAGGTGGCGGGAAGCATACAGACGCTGACGCGCATTAAGCGCAAGGTCCGCCTGGCGGCGGGCCTGAGCAGCGATAACCACCTCTCTCCCGAAGCCATGGAACGTGGCTGGCAATGTTTACGGCTTTTTGCCGAACGTCTGCAAGATATCCCCCATAATCAAATCCGCGTTGTGGCCACCGCCACGCTGCGTCTGGCCGTTAACGCCGTCGATTTCATTGCCAAAGCGCAGGAAATTCTGGGCTGCCCGGTGCAGATCATCAGCGGTGAGGAAGAAGCGCGCCTGATTTATCAGGGCGTGGCGCACACAACCGGCGGTGACGATCGCCGCCTGGTGGTGGATATCGGCGGCGCCAGTACCGAACTAGTGACCGGCACGGGCGCGCAGGCCACATCGCTGTTCAGCTTGTCGATGGGCTGCGTCACCTGGCTCGAACGCTATTTCACCGACCGAAATCTCGCCAAAGAGAATTTCGACGAAGCCGAAAAAGCCGCCCGCGACGTGCTGCGCCCGGTCATGGACGAACTGCGCTATCACGGCTGGAAAGTCTGCGTTGGCGCATCGGGCACCGTCCAGGCGTTGCAGGAAATCATGATGGCGCAGGGGATGGACGAGCGGATAACGCTCGCCAAGCTCCACCAGCTTAAGCAGCGCGCGATTCAGTGCGGTCGTCTTGAAGAGCTGGAAATTGAAGGCCTGACGCTTGAACGCGCGCTGGTTTTCCCGAGCGGCCTCGCCATTCTTATCGCCATCTTCACCGAGCTGAACATTCAGTGCATGACTCTGGCCGGTGGCGCGCTGCGCGAAGGGCTGGTTTACGGCATGCTGCATCTGTCGGTCGATCAGGATATCCGCAGCCGCACGCTGCGTAACGTCCAGCGCCGCTTTATGGTGGATATCGATCAGGCCCAGCGCGTCGGGCATCTGGCTTCCCGTTTTGCCGATCAGGTTGGCGGAAGCTGGGACCTGGAGCCGCTCAGTCGCGATCTGCTGCTGAGCGCCTGTGCGCTACACGAAGTGGGTTTGAGTATCGATTTCAAACAGGCGGCTGCACACGCGGCCTATCTGGTGCGCAACCTCGATCTGCCCGGCTATACGCCCGCGCAGAAAAAGCTGCTGGCGACCCTGCTGTTGAACCAGACCAATACGGTCGATCTCTCATCGCTGCATCAGCAAAACGCCGTTCCACCGCGCGTGGCGGAGCATCTGTGTCGCCTGCTGCGTCTGGCGATCCTGTTTGCCAGCCGTCGTCGCGACGATCTACTGCCGACCATCAGTCTGGTGGCGGAAGATGAAAAACTGTCGCTGACGCTGCCGGAAAAATGGCTGGACTGTCACCCGCTTGGGGCAGAACTGATTGACCAGGAGTGCCAGTGGCAGAGCTACGTCCACTGGGTGCTTGAGGTGCGGTAATACCCTGAATATTGCCGGGTGGCGGCTTCGCCTGACCCGGCCTACCGCTCATTATCCCTTCTCTTTGGCTTTTGCCAGCATGGCGCGAATGTTCGCCACGTTTGCCTGGCCTTTATGCATCCGCTCTTCAGCGGTGATCGCTTTGCGCTCCTGCTCCCAAATCAGATCGTCCTGCGGCAGTTCCAGCAGGAAGCGGCTCGGCTCCGGGCGCACCAGCTCGCCATACTGTCGGCGCTCTTTGCACAGCGTGAAGGTCAGCTCTTTCTGGGCGCGGGTAATGCCCACGTAGGCCAGACGGCGCTCTTCATCGACGTTATCTTCGTCGATGCTGCTCTGGTGCGGCAGCAATCCCTCTTCCATGCCCACCAGATAAACATACGGGAACTCCAGCCCTTTTGAGGCGTGCAGCGTCATCAGCTGAACCTGGTCGGCCTCTTCTTCGCTTTCGCCGCGCTCCATCATATCGCGCAGCGTAAAGCGGGTGACCACCTGCGTCAGGGTCATCGGCTCGTCGATCTCCGAGCCTTCGAGCATTTCGGTCATCCAGCTAAAGAGCTGGTTGACGTTCTTCATGCGCATCTCCGCCGCTTTCGGGCTGGCGGAGGTTTCATAGAGCCAGGATTCGTAGTCGATGCCGTGGATCAGATCGCGCACCGCCGCCACCGGCTCGCGCTCGGCCAGGCGCTGGATCTCACCGAGCCAGTGGGTAAAGCGGGTCAGGGAGTCGTAACCGCGACCGGTCAGCGTCTGGCTTAGCCCCATATCGAAGCTGGCGGTAAACATGCTTTTGCTGCGGGTCATCGCCCACTCCCCCAGCTTTTGCAGGGTCGCCGGGCCGATCTCACGTTTCGGGGTATTCACGATACGCAGGAAGGCGCTGTCGTCGTCCGGGTTGGTTAGCACGCGCAGATAGGCCAGCAGATCTTTGATTTCAGGGCGTGAGAAGAACGAGGTGCCGCCGGAAATTTTGTAAGGGATGCGGTTTTGCATCAGCATTTTTTCAAAGACGCGCGACTGATGATTACCGCGATAGAGGATCGCGTAATCCTTATATTCGGTTTTATTGACGAAGTGGTGAGCAATCAGCTCCCCCGTTACGCGCTCCGCTTCGTGCTCTTCATTATTGGCGCTAAGGACTTTCAGCTCGGTGCCGTAACCCAGCTCGGAGAAAAGGCGCTTTTCAAACACGTGCGGGTTATTGGCGATCAGGATGTTCGCCGCCTTCAGGATGCGGCCGGACGAGCGGTAGTTCTGCTCCAGCTTAATAACCTGAAGCGCCGGAAAATCTTTGCTCAGCAGCACCAGGTTTTGCGGACGCGCGCCGCGCCAGGAGTAAATCGACTGATCGTCGTCCCCCACCACGGTGAATCGCGCGCGCTGCCCGACCAGCAGCTTCACCAGCTCGTACTGGCTGGTGTTGGTGTCCTGATATTCGTCCACCAGCAGGTAACGAATTTTATTTTGCCAGCGCTCGCGCACCTCTTCGTTACGCTGAAGCAGCAGCGTTGGCAGCAGGATCAGATCGTCAAAATCCAGCACGTTGCAGGCTTTCATGTGCGCGTCGTACAGGCTATAGCAGTGGGCGAAGATCCTGTCCCGCTCGCCTTTGGCACTCGCCGCCGCCTGGGCGGGGGTCATCAGATCGTTTTTCCAGTTGGAGATCGTCGAGATCAGCTGTTGTAGCAGCACTTTATCGTCTTCGATCAGCCCCTCGGTCAGCTCTTTGAGCAGCGCCACCTGGTCGGTGTCGTCGAACAGCGAGAAGTTGGACTTCATCCCCAGCGCGGCGTATTCGCGTTTAATGATATCCAGCCCCAGCGTGTGGAAGGTGGAGATCATCAGCCCGCGCGCCTCTTTGCGCCCCAGCGTCTGGCCGACGCGCTCTTTCATCTCGCGCGCCGCTTTGTTGGTGAAGGTCACCGCCGCGATATGGCGCGCCTGATAGCCGCAGCCACGGATCAGGTGGGCGATTTTATTGGTGATCACGCGGGTTTTGCCGGAACCAGCCCCTGCCAGCACCAGACAGGGTCCGGTGACAAATTCGACGGCTTGTTGTTGTCCGGGGTTTAAACGCATAAGGATCGCTCATTGAAAGTCAGGAGGGGAGAATAACAGCGTGGTAGTATAGCGAGCCTAATCCATACCACTCAAGGCACGATCATGGCAAAAACAGCGGCAGCACTGCATATCCTTGTTAAAGAAGAGAAACTGGCTCTGGATCTTCTGGAGCAGCTTAAAAACGGCGCCGATTTCGGCAAGCTGGCGAAGAAACACTCTATTTGCCCGTCTGGCAAACGCGGCGGCGACTTAGGTGAATTCCGCCAGGGCCAGATGGTTCCGGCGTTCGATAAGCTGGTCTTCTCCTGCCCGGAGCTGGAGCCAGTCGGCCCGCTGCACACCCAGTTCGGCTACCACGTCGTTAAAGTTTTATATCGCAAATAAACAACAAGGCCTTCTCAGAGAGAAGGCCTTTAATGTTTGCCCCCTCTCCCTGTGGGAGAGGGTCGGGGTGAGGGCATCAACCCGCTACAGCAATACGCTTCATATCGGTCATATAGCCACGCAGCTTCTGACCAATCTTCTCGATTTCGTGACTGCGGATTGCATCGTTCACATCGCGCAGCTGCGCGTTATCCACCGCACCTTCAGCAATCGCCTGGCCCAGATCGCCCGTCTGCAAGGTGGTCATGAACTCTTTCAGCAGCGGTACACACGCGTAAGAGAACAGGTAGTTACCGTACTCGGCGGTATCAGAGATAACCACGTTCATTTCATACAGACGCTTACGGGCGATGGTGTTTGCGATCAGCGGCAGCTCGTGCAGTGATTCGTAGTACGCTGACTCTTCGATGATGCCGGAATCCACCATGGTTTCGAACGCCAGCTCAACGCCTGCTTTCACCATTGCGATCATCAGTACGCCTTTATCGAAGTACTCCTGCTCGCTGATTTTGCCGTCATACTGCGCGGCAGTTTCGAATGCGGTTTTACCGGTCTCTTCACGCCAGGTCAGCAGTTTTTTATCGTCGTTCGCCCAGTCAGCCATCATGCCGGAAGAGAACTCGCCGGAGATGATGTCGTCCATGTGTTTCTGGAACAGCGGCGCCATAATCGTTTTCAGCTGTTCAGACAGCGCGTAAGCACGCAGTTTCGCCGGGTTAGACAGGCGATCCATCATCAGCGTGATACCGCCCTGCTTCAGCGCTTCGGTGATGGTTTCCCAGCCGAACTGGATCAGTTTTTCAGCGTATGCCGGGTCGGTGCCCTCTTCCACCAGCTTGTCGAAGCACAGCAGAGAACCGGCCTGCAACATGCCGCACAGGATAGTCTGCTCGCCCATCAGGTCAGATTTCACTTCGGCAACGAAAGAAGATTCCAGCACGCCTGCACGGTGGCCGCCGGTCGCCGCAGCCCAGGCTTTAGCAATCGCCATACCTTCGCCTTTCGGATCGTTTTCCGGGTGAACGGCGATCAGGGTCGGGACGCCGAAACCACGCTTGTACTCTTCACGCACTTCCGTACCCGGACATTTTGGCGCGACCATCACGACGGTGATGTCTTTACGAATTTGCTCGCCCACTTCAACGATGTTAAAGCCGTGGGAGTAACCCAGCGCCGCGCCGTCTTTCATCAGCGGCTGAACGGAACGCACAACGTCGGAGTGCTGCTTGTCTGGGGTCAGGTTAACCACCAGATCCGCCTGCGGGATCAGCTCTTCGTAGGTGCCCACTTTGAAGCCGTTTTCGGTCGCTTTACGCCATGACGCGCGCTTCTCAGCAATCGCTTCTTTACGCAGGGCGTAGGAGATATCCAGACCGGAGTCACGCATGTTCAGGCCCTGGTTCAGACCCTGTGCGCCACAGCCGACGATGACCACTTTTTTACCCTGAAGGTAGCTCGCGCCATCGGCAAATTCATCGCGCGCCATGAAGCGGCATTTGCCCAGCTGCGCCAGCTGCTGGCGCAAGTTCAGTGTATTAAAGTAGTTAGCCATGGGTGATACCTCGTGATGTTGTGTGTCTTATTGTTCGGTTCGCGTTTCAGCGAGAATGTACCCACATTACAACAGGAAATTTATTGCGGAAATTGATATATTCACAACGTCACGTTGCAATTTCTGCAATGTAAAAAGAGGGGGTGAAATCCGTGGATTTACGCGATTTGAAATTGTTCCTGCATCTGGCGGAAAGCCGCCACTTTGGCCGCAGCGCGCGGGCGATGCACGTCAGCCCCTCTACGCTTTCGCGTCAGATCCAGCGCCTGGAAGAGGATCTGGGCCAGCCGCTGTTTGTGCGCGACAACCGTACCGTCACGCTCACCGAAGCGGGCGAAGAGCTGCGGGTTTTTGCCCAGCAGACGCTGTTGCAGTATCAGCAGCTGCGCCACACCATCGACCAGCAGGGGCCGTCGCTCTCCGGCGAGCTGCATATTTTCTGCTCCGTGACCGCCGCCTACAGCCACCTGCCGCCCATCCTCGACCGCTTCCGCGCCGAGCATCCCTCGGTTGAAATAAAACTCACCACGGGCGATGCCGCTGACGCGATGGAAAAGGTGGTGACGGGGGAAGCGGATCTGGCCATCGCCGGAAAACCAGAAACCCTGCCGGGCGCGGTGGCCTTCTCGATGCTCGAAAATCTGGCGGTGGTGCTGATTGCCCCGGCGCTGCCCTGCCCGGTGCGAAATCAGGTGTCGGTGGAAAAACCGGACTGGTCAACGGTGCCGTTTATCATGGCCGATCAGGGGCCGGTGCGCCGCCGCATCGAGCTTTGGTTCCGCCGTCAGAAAATCAGTAATCCGTCAATTTACGCCACCGTTGGCGGTCACGAGGCGATGGTGTCGATGGTCGCGTTAGGCTGCGGCATTGCGCTGCTGCCGGAAGTGGTGCTGGAGAACAGCCCGGAACCGGTGCGTAACCGCGTGATGATTTTAGAGCGCAGCGACGAGAAAACGCCGTTTGAGCTTGGCGTTTGCGCACAAAAAAAGCGGCTGCATGAGCCGCTTATTGATGCGTTCTGGAAGATATTGCCGAACCATTAACCCGCCAGGAAGAACCTGAACGCCGGGTTATGGGTTTCGTCGTGACACTCATAGCCCAGCTCGTTCAGCCGCGTTTCGAAATCAGGCTCGTGCTCGCCCAGCTCGAACGCCGCCAGCACGCGACCGTAGTCGGTACCGTGGCTGCGGTAGTGGAACAGAGAAATATTCCAGTGCGTGCCGAGCGTATGCAGGAACTTAAGCAACGCGCCCGGGGATTCCGGGAACTCGAAGCTGAACAGACGTTCACGTAGCGGCTTCGACGGGCGTCCGCCCACCATGTAGCGCACGTGCAGCTTCGCCATCTCATCGTCGGAGAGATCGACCACGCTGTAGCCGCCTTCATGGAGCAGGCTGAGGATCTCTTTGCGCTCGTCCAGACCACGGCTTAAACGCACGCCGACAAAAATGCAGGCATCTTTAGCATCGGCAAAACGGTAGTTAAATTCCGTCACCGAACGCCCGCCCAGCAGCTGGCAGAACTTGAGGAAGCTGCCCTTCTCTTCCGGAATGGTCACCGCCAGCAGCGCTTCACGCTGTTCACCCAGCTCGCAGCGCTCGGACACGTAGCGCAGGCCGTGGAAGTTCACGTTCGCACCTGAAAGTACGTGCGCCAGACGCTCGCCGCGAATGTTGTGCTGGGCGATGTATTTTTTCATTCCCGCCAGCGCCAGCGCACCGGACGGTTCCGCCACCGCGCGCACGTCCTCGAACAGATCTTTCATCGCCGCGCAGATCGCATCGCTGTCCACGGTGACGATATCGTCGAGATACTCCTGGCAAAGACGGAAGGTTTCGTCGCCAATGCGCTTAACCGCCACGCCCTCGGCAAACAGCCCGACGCGGGGAAGATCCACCGGATGCCCGGCATCGAGCGCCGCTTTCAGGCAGGCTGAATCTTCCGCCTCAACGGCGATCACTTTGATCTGCGGCATCAGCTGTTTGATCAGCACCGCGACGCCCGCCGCAAGACCGCCGCCGCCCACCGGGACAAACACGCGATCGAGATGGGCATCCTGCTGTAGCAGTTCCAGCGCCAGCGTGCCCTGTCCGGCAATCACCATCGGGTGATCGAACGGCGGCACCCAGGTAAAGCCCTGCTGTTGCGCCAGCTCAATCGCTTTGGCTTTCGCTTCGTCAAAGTTGGCGCCGTGAAGCAGCACTTCACCACCAAAACCACGCACCGCATCCACTTTGATATCCGCCGTGGCAACCGGCATGACGATCAGCGCCTTCAGCCCCAGACGCGCAGACGAGAACGCCACGCCCTGCGCGTGGTTACCCGCAGAAGCGGTAATCACGCCGCGCGCTTTCTGCTCATCGGTCAGCCCCGCCATCATCGCGTAGGCCCCGCGCAGCTTAAAGCTATGTACCGGCTGGCGGTCTTCGCGCTTCACTAAAATTACGTTGTCGAGGCGCGACGAGAGCTTGTCCATTTTTTGCAGCGGCGTGACCTGCACGGCCTCATAGACCGGCGCGCGCAGCACCGCCCGCAGATATTCCGCCCCCTCAGGGGCGGCGGATAAGGGTTGTGACTCGGCCATCATTAGCCCCCAAGTTTAGATTTATCGCGCACCGCGCCTTTATCTGCACTGGTGGCCAGGCTCGCGTAGGCACGCAGCGCGAAGGAGACTTCACGCTGGCGATCTTTCGGCGTCCAGGCTTTGTCGCCGCGCGCTTCCTGCGCTTCACGACGGGCGGCAATCTCCTGGTCGCTCAGCCTGAGCTGAATGCCACGGTTCGGAATGTCGATTTCGATCAGATCGCCGTCTTCGATGATGGCGATGTTGCCGCCGCTCGCCGCTTCAGGCGAAACGTGGCCGATAGACAGGCCGGAGGTCCCGCCGGAGAAACGGCCGTCGGTGATCAGCGCGCAGGCTTTGCCGAGGCCCATCGATTTCAGGAAGGTGGTCGGGTAGAGCATCTCCTGCATTCCCGGTCCGCCTTTCGGCCCTTCGTAACGGATAACGACGACGTCGCCCGCCACCACTTTACCGCCAAGAATGGCTTCTACCGCGTCGTCCTGGCTTTCGTACACTTTTGCCGGGCCGGTGAATTTCAGGATGCTGTCGTCAACGCCTGCGGTTTTCACGATGCAGCCGTTTTCCGCGAAGTTACCGTACAGCACGGCCAGACCGCCGTCTTTGCTGTAGGCGTGCTCCAGCGAGCGAATGCAGCCTTCGGCGCGATCGTCGTCCAGCGTGTCCCAGCGGCAGTCCTGCGAGAAGGCCTGCGTGGTACGAATGCCCGCCGGGCCGGCGCGGAACATGTTTTTCACCGCGTCGTCTTTGGTCAGCATCACGTCGTAGCGATCGAGTGCTTCAGGCAGCGTCAGGCCGAGCACGTTTTTCACGTCGCGGTTCATCAACCCGGCGCGATCCAGCTCGCCGAGAATACCCAGCACGCCACCGGCACGGTGAACGTCTTCCATGTGATATTTCTGGGTACTTGGCGCGACTTTACACAGCTGCGGCACCTTGCGGGACAGCTTGTCGATATCGCTCATGGTGAAGTCGATTTCGGCTTCCTGCGCGGCGGCCAGCAGGTGCAGAACGGTGTTGGTGGAGCCGCCCATGGCGATATCCAGCGTCATGGCGTTTTCAAACGCGGCTTTGCTGGCAATGTTGCGCGGCAGCGCGCTGGCGTCGTCCTGCTCGTAATAGCGTTTGGTCAGCTCAACGATGCGCTTACCGGCGTTAAGGAACAGCTGTTTACGGTCGGCGTGGGTCGCCAGCAGCGAGCCGTTGCCCGGCTGAGACAGGCCCAGCGCTTCGGTCAGGCAGTTCATGGAGTTGGCGGTGAACATCCCGGAACAGGAGCCGCAGGTCGGACAGGCGGAACGCTCTACCTGCTCGCTCTGCTCGTCAGAGACTTTTGGATCCGCGCCCTGAATCATCGCATCGACCAGATCGAGCTTGATGATTTTGTCGGAAAGCTTGGTTTTACCCGCTTCCATTGGGCCGCCGGACACGAAGATCACCGGAATGTTGAGGCGCAGGGAGGCCATCAGCATCCCTGGAGTGATTTTGTCGCAGTTGGAGATACAGACCATCGCATCGGCACAGTGGGCGTTGACCATGTACTCAACGGAGTCGGCGATCAGCTCACGCGACGGCAGAGAATAGAGCATACCCCCGTGACCCATCGCGATACCGTCATCCACCGCAATGGTGTTGAACTCTTTCGCCACACCGCCGGACGCTTCGATTTGCTCTGCGACCAGTTTACCCAGATCGCGCAGGTGGACGTGGCCCGGAACGAACTGGGTAAAGGAGTTCACCACAGCAATAATTGGCTTGCCGAAATCGGCGTCGGTCATCCCGGTGGCGCGCCACAGCGCGCGGGCACCCGCCATATTACGGCCGTGGGTGGTAGTGGCGGAACGATACTTAGGCATGGCTTATTTACTCCCGTCTGACTATCAAATGGGACGGTGCGTGCCGTCCCATATGTGTTCTTAGTTGTTGACCTGATCCAACCAGCCGTATTTATCTTCGGTTTCGCCGGTGAAGAGGCCAAAGAAGGCTTGCTGGATGCGTTTGGTGACCGGGCCACAGCGGCCTTCGCCCACCTGAATACCGTCTACGCTGCGAACCGGCGTGATTTCAGCCGCCGTACCGGACATGAACACTTCGTCGGCCAGATACAGGGATTCGCGGGACAGCACCTGCTCGCGCACTTCGATACCCAGATCTTTCGCCAGCTTGATAATGGCGTCGCGGGTAATGCCCGGCAGTGCAGAAGAGGTAAACGGCGGGGTGAACAGGATGCCATCTTTCACTTCAAACAGGTTCTCACCCGCACCTTCAGAGATATAGCCATTCACGTCCAGCGCGATACCTTCCTGGTAGCCATGACGGCGCGCCTCGCTGCCAACCAGCAGGGAAGAGAGGTAGTTACCGCCCGCTTTCGCGGCGGTTGGAATGGTGTTTGGCGCAACGCGGTTCCAGGAAGAGACCATTGCATCGATCCCCTGCTCCAGCGCTTCGGCGCCCAGGTAGGCACCCCACGGGAACGCGGCAATGATCACATCGGTGTTGTAACCGGCAGGTGGGTTCACGCCCATACCCACGTCACCCACGAACACCAGCGGACGAATGTAGGCGCTGGTCAGGTTGTTTTTACGGATCACCTCACGGCAGGCTTCCATCAGCTCATCAACGCTCTGAGAGACCGGGAAACGATAAATTTTGGCTGAGTCATGCAGACGCTGCATGTGTTCGCGATGGCGGAACACCACTGGTCCTTTGTGAGAATCGTAGCAACGGATACCTTCAAACACCGAGGTGCCGTAGTGCAGCGCGTGGGACATCACGTGGACCTTCGCGTCCTCCCAACGAACCATCTCACCATTGAACCAAATGTAATCAGCTTTTTTCGTCGTCATTTTTTCTTCCTGTCGCGCTTAAGCACGGATTTGTTGTGATGTGGTTGTGCTCTGGCAGATGGCAACATGGGCAACGTCTACCAGTTTTGATAACTGACTAAACAGTAAGTCGACCGGCCGAGGGCTGGCAACGGTTAATTCGATATTGATGTTTTGTGCATCCGTGGCGGTCTCCATATTCATAGAGCAAATTTGAAAACCACGATGACGGACCACGCGCAAAACGCGTTCTAACGTTTCCGGGTTGAAGCGAGCCTGCACGGCGACCTGATGATGCATCATGATAATTTCTCCAGCATTTGTGAGTTACTGGCACCTGGCGGTACCAATGGCCAGACGTTCTCAAGCTCGTCGATTGAGACATGAAGCAGGTAAGGCCCTTCGCTTGACAGCATGGTGTCGAGTGCCGCTTCAACCTGGTCTTTACGGGTGATGTGCTGGCCCGGGATACCAAAGGCGCTGGCCAGAACGAGGAAATCGGGGTTATCGGTCAGGGTGGTTTCGCTGTAGCGTTCCTGGAAGAACAGCTGCTGCCACTGGCGAACCATGCCTAAACGCTGGTTATCGAGTAAAACAATCTTCAGCGGCAGCTGCTTACGCTTCACGGTGCCCAGCTCCTGGACGTTCATCATGAACGAGCCGTCACCGGATATGCAGATGACGGTGTCGTTCGGACGCGCGACCTGCGCCCCCACGGCAGCCGGCAGGCCGAAGCCCATCGTCCCTAAGCCGCTGGACGTGATGAAGTTTTCGGGACGTGTGTAGGTCATGTGTTGCGCAGACCACATCTGGTGCTGGCCCACGTCGGTGGTCACCACGCAGTCTGTCGGCTTGCGATCGGAGAGCTGTTTTAACAGCAGCGGCGCGTAGATAGCCTCGCCCGGATGGTCGTAGCGCCAGGCGTGTTCAACGCGCATATCCGCCGCGTGCTGACGCCATTCGCTGATATCCAATGGCTGCTGCAATGCCGGTAACAGCGCATTGAGATCGCCCTGCAAGGCTACATGCACCTGGCGCAGCTTGTTCATTTCCGCCGGGTCGATATCCATATGAATGACTTTGGCATTCGGCGCAAAGGTATTCAGCTTGCCCGTAACGCGATCGTCAAAACGCGCGCCCACGGCGATGAGCAGATCGCACTCCTGAACGGCGAAGTTTGCTGCTTTGGTGCCGTGCATTCCCAGCATCCCCAAATAGTACGGGTAGTCCGCATCTACCGCGCCCAGCCCTTTCAGCGTGCAGGCGGCAGGTATTTGCGTTGCAGCGATAAACTCACGCAGCGCCGGAACCGCCCGTGCCATCCCCACGCCGCCGCCGACGTAGAGCATCGGCTTTTGCGCGTCGGCCAGCATCTGGCGCGCGGCTTCAACCCCGGCGTGAGGGAAAGCGTCGTTGTTTTCAACGGTGGAGAAATGCGGCTCCAGATCGCCCAGCGCAACCTGGATATCTTTAGGAATATCAACCAGAACCGGGCCAGGACGGCCTGAGTTCGCGACGTCGAAAGCTTCCGCCATCACGCGCGGTAACTCTTCCAGCGACTGCACGAGGAAGCTGTGTTTGGTGCAGGCCAGCGACAGACCGAGCACATCCACTTCCTGGAAAGCATCGGTGCCGATGAAGGGAGAAGCGACCTGGCCGGTAATGGCCACAACGGGTACGGAGTCGAGCAGCGCGTCGGCAAGACCGGTGATCAGGTTGGTCGCGCCCGGCCCAGAGGTCGCCATGCAGACGCCGGTTTTACCGGTCGAACGCGCATAGCCAATGGCCGCCATCGCTGCCCCCTGCTCGTGTCGGCACAAGAGGTGTTCCACGCCGCCGTCATACAGTGCATCGTAAATCGGCATAATTGCGCCCCCCGGATAACCGAAGACAGTTTCCACTCCCTGTGCGCGCAACGCATGTACCACCCACTGTGCCCCATTCATAGTTAGTTCCCCGTCATAAATCGGGAGAAACAGAATTTTGTGCTAGTCGTCATTCTCTGCTCCTCGTTTAAGTTTTTTAGTCATAAAAAAACCCCCGGACCTTTCGGTGCGGGGGTCTTAGTTCGTTAAGGCTTGATTCTTAAGCCTTTCCTCGTCCAAGTGCAGCCCCGCACGGTGGGATAATAATCACCACCACGCTAATCACGACCAGGCTAATCACTCGTAGAAGGGCTGTCATTGTCAGTTCTTTTTGCATCTTGTTCGAAGGAATGCCTAAAGAGTTATCACAGTTTTTGAATCTAACACAAGATTTATTTATGACGCGTTTGTTTAGCCTGCGAATCATTTTTCTAAAACACGTTGTTTTATATACAAAAAATAGAAAATGAATAATTTTCATTTTTTTAAAGGCTTTCGGAGAGCCATAACGAAGAATTTTCACGCTTTGCGACGCTGATTCCGGAGGAGTGCAATCGTTGCAACTTGTCGTGAAAAGTCAGGAAACTGCCTCGTAAATCAAACAAATCCCTCCTAACGGCAAAAACGCTTTCTGGCATAGTCGAGCAAACAGGAGGTGTTTATGTCACTGTCGGTTGTCTATACGCGAGCTGCGATTGGTGTAAAAGCGCCGCTGATTTCTGTAGAGGTTCATCTCAGTAACGGACTGCCCGGTCTGACCCTCGTCGGGCTGCCGGAAACCACCGTGAAAGAGGCCCGAGATCGGGTTCGTAGCGCAATCATCAATAGCGGTTATACCTTCCCGGCGAAGAAAATCACGATTAATCTCGCGCCGGCTGATTTACCCAAAGAGGGTGGACGATACGATTTACCTATCGCAATTGCGCTTCTCGCCGCCTCTGAGCAGCTCAACACCACAAGGCTAGGCTCGTACGAGTTCGTGGGTGAACTCGCGCTTACAGGCTCGCTAAGAGGCGTTCCCGGAGCAATATCCGGTGCGCTGGAAGCGATAGGTGCTGGTCGCCAAATCATTGTCGCCAATGAAAATGCGCCGGAGGTGAGCCTCATCGCCGAAAAGGGATGCCTGATAGCGGGTCATCTCCAGGAAGTGTGTGCGTACCTTGAAGGGCGGCATGAGCTGGATGAACCCCAGGAGGCAGACGTTGCCCTACAGGACAGCCTGGACGATCTCCGCGACATTATTGGTCAGGAGCAGGGAAAGAGAGCGTTGGAAATAACGGCTGCGGGTGGGCATAACCTGTTGTTGATAGGGCCGCCCGGCACCGGGAAAACGATGCTGGCCAGCCGCTTAAATGGCCTGCTACCGCCGCTCAATAATCGTGAGGCGCTTGAAAGCGCCGCAATCTTTAGCCTCGTCAGCGCGACGTCGTTGCACAAGCAGTGGCGGCGGCGACCGTTTCGCTCACCGCATCACAGCGCCTCGCTCACCGCGATGGTAGGTGGAGGAAGCATCCCCGGGCCTGGCGAAATTTCGCTGGCGCACAACGGCATCCTTTTTCTCGATGAGCTACCTGAATTTGAGCGACGCGTTCTGGATGCACTGCGTGAGCCTATCGAATCCGGACAGATCCATATATCCCGTACCCGGGCCAAAATTAGCTACCCGGCACGATTCCAGCTTGTCGCTGCAATGAACCCCAGCCCGACAGGGCACTATCAGGGCAATCACAACCGCTGCACGCCTGAGCAGACCCTCCGCTATCTGGGGAAGCTCTCCGGCCCTTTTCTCGACCGGTTCGATCTCTCTCTTGAGATCCCCCTTCCTCCTCCGGGCCTGCTTAGCCAGAACAACGGGCAAGGGGTGACGTCTGCGCAAGTACGTGAACGGGTTATTGATGCACAAGCTAAGCAGTACGCCCGCCAGAACAAGCTCAATGCGCACCTGGACAATGCGGAGATCAGGCAGTTTTGCCAGCTGGATACCGAAGACGCGGTTTGGCTTGAAGAGACTCTGGCAAGGTTTGGGCTTTCAATACGCGCGTGGCAGCGGTTGTTGAAAGTGTCGAGAACCATTGCGGATATTGAAGGCTGTACGGGAATAGAGAGGCGGCATTTGCAAGAAGCGCTGAGCTATCGCGCGATCGATCGTTTGTTGCTACATCTACAAAAGATGCTGGCGTAAAAAAGGGGCCTTAGCCCCTTTCTTCACCACGTTAGTCGTCAGACTCGGTGTAATCTTCTGCGCCTTCCATCTGCGGCTTACCGCCTGACAGCGTATGGAAACGCTTAGGACGCTTGATACGTGCCATATACTTTATCCATACACGTTCAGCTTCTGAAACCGGCTCACGTTCGCCACGGCAAACGGCAACAAACTGTTTTTCGTCTTCCGTTTCTGGTTCACGTTTCCCCAGATCCAACTCGTTGAAGGCATAACCATGACGCTCAAGCAGTTGTGCTTCTTTGATGGTGAAATCACCATGGCGAGAGAACCCGCGTGGATAATTTTTGTTGTCGAAAAAACGATTCATCGTCGTAAAGCTTTCCGCCATCCTACACGCTCCTAATTCTTTGGCCGAGCTATTTATGGCGCGGAGTATTAGTTACGCTTGACAGAGTGTAAAACAAAACATTTAAATCATAACGACAAATAATTTTGCGGAGAAAGATGTGGATACGGAATTGCTAAAAACTTTCCTCGAAGTGAGCAGAACGCGTCACTTTGGGCGAGCAGCGGAAGCCCTTTACCTGACGCAGTCAGCGGTTAGTTTTCGTATCCGCCAGCTTGAGAATCAGCTGGGTGTGAATCTTTTTACCCGTCATCGCAATAATATCCGTCTGACGCCGGCCGGAGAGAAGCTCTTACCCTACGCCGAAACGTTGATGAACACCTGGCAAGCCGCGCGAAAAGAGGTTGCGAATACCTCACGACATAATGAATTTTCGATCGGTGCCAGCGCGTCGCTATGGGAATGTATGCTCAGTCAATGGCTTACGCGTCTGTATCGCTCGCACAGTCATTTGCAGTTTGAGGCACGGATTGCGCAACGTCAGTCTCTGGTAAAACAACTGCATGAGCGTCAGCTGGATCTTCTGATCACGACAGAAGCCCCCAAAATGGACGAATTTAGCAGCCAAATTATCGGGCAGTTCAGCCTCGCGCTTTATGCCTCAGAGCCTTCAGCAATGAAATCCGATCTGAATTATTTACGGCTCGAATGGGGTCCTGATTTTCAGCAACACGAGGCAGGTCTGATTGCCAGTGATGACGTCCCACAGCTCACTACAAGCTCCGCAGAGATTGCGTGTCAGCAGCTCGCTTTACTTAAAGGTTGTACCTGGTTACCCACTCGCTGGGCGGACAATAAGCCTGGATTACACACCGTGAGCGATTCCTCTACCCTTTCAAGACCGCTGTATGCCATTTGGTTGCAGAACAGCGACAAGCAATCGCAAATAAAAGATCTCTTGAAAAACAACATAATGGAATGATGCTCATAATCTGCAAGGACGCAGTAAGCCACTTCTTAGGAGGGGTTTCGCCGTATTTCAGGCAAAAAAAATCCTTTGCCTAAGCAAAGGATTATATATGGCAGGGGCGGAGAGACTCGAACTCGCGACACCCGGTTTTGGAGACCGGTGCTCTACCAACTGAGCTACGCCCCTAAATCTTCTTGCCATTAAGCCTGCTAGGTAAGCAGGCTTAATGTCTTAATAAGTGGCGGAACGGACGGGACTCGAACCCGCGACCCCCTGCGTGACAGGCAGGTA